>NZ_LUKH01000032.1:0-59701 GCF_001593695.1 Leisingera sp. F5
CTCTGGAGCAAACCCTCCGGCTTCCAGCCGGAACTGCTTTAGCGTGAAAGAATCCGGTTGTGGCCTTACCCTTGGAAAAATGAGCCGCAGCCGGGTCGAAGGCTCATTTTTTCAAGGGTAAGGCCATGCAATGTGATACCGGGAAACACTGCGTTTTCTACCACCGCTATCAGATCGTGTGGTCCACCAAATACCGCTATAAGGTGCTGCGCGGGGCGTTGCGCCTGCGGGTGCGCGACATTTGCCGCCAGGTCTGTACTGAGAACGGTGTCAGCCTCTTGCGCGGGGTGCTGTCGAGCGACCACGTGCATATGTTCGTTTCCGTGCCGCCCAAGCTCGCCATTTCGGATCTGGTGCGCAAGATGAAGGGCCGTTCGTCTTACCGGGCGCAGCGGGAATTTCCGGCGATCCGCAGACGCTACTGGGGCTGCCGGTTCCGGGGGCGGGGGTATTTTTCAACCACCAACGGAGCGGTCACTGAAGACATCGTACTTCAGTAACTGGAAAACCATATCGCCGATCCTGCCGGCGCCAGCCGGTAGTCGTTCAGTTCATTTCTCATCTGCCACTCTCCGGTGGTTGTGATGAGCCAAGAGCATTTTTATATCAAATTGCCCTCGTTGGATCCATCATAGCGCCGTCATTGCAATTGAGCATCGCCGCTCAATGGAGGCTGGCGGGTGCTTTGGATTGCGGGGGGGGGGGAACCGGTCCGCGCCGGAATTCCGCGCAGCTTAGGCAGCCGCCGCTGCGCGGAAGAGCTCCAGGGTTACCGCCGCCGGGGTCAGAACCGCAGGGACAGGCAGGACATGCCGCCGTCCAGTTTGGCGCAGTCGGTGTTGTCGATTTCAACGATCTGGTAGCCTGCCTTGTCGAGCACATCTGCAGTGCGCGGGAAACCTGCTGCCATCAGCACCAGATTGTTGAACCGGATGGCATTGGCCGCCGCTTCCTCGCCCTCGGCCACATGCAGTACACGGTAACCTTCAAAACACCCTGAAGCATCCAGGCGTTTGGTGGACAGGATGGTCTCGGCATCCATCAGCGAGCAGTCGGTCTTGAAGTGCAGGACGCCCTCGGGAGTGAACACCTCACGCAGAGTGTGGCCCCAATCGGCGGCGATTTCAGCCAGTTCGGCTACACCTGCGGCATCGGTGCGGTCGGAGCGGCCGACCAGGATTTCGGTGCCTGTCACCAGGATGTCGCCGCCTTCGATGTGGCCGGGACCACTGATTTCGCGGATGGTGTCGTAGCAGCTGCGCAGGGCCGGGGCCATTTCAGCCACTTCGCCCAGGCGGGATGGAGCACCGGGGCGCATCAGGATGGCGCCTTGCGGCAGGCACAGGGCAGTGTCCTCGACAAACTGGGCGTCGGGGTAGGCGTCCAGAGGGTCCAGCTCGATCACCTCGGCGCCGGTGCTGCGCAGGGCGGCGACATAGGCGGCATGGGCGGCCAGCATGCTGTCCAGGTCCGGGTTGCCGGTGTCCTCGGCGCGCAGCCCATCCGCGATGGAGGCAGCAGGGCGGCGGGTGATGGCGCGGGTGAACTCGTAAGTCGGGTTTCGCATGGGGTTACTCCTGTCCCGGACCGGGTCCGGTGATGTTGATTTCGAGGATGGAGGGAGCGCCGCGCCCGCTGGCCTCGCTGAGTGCGGCGGCAATTGTCTGCGGCTCCATCGGGACACGGGTGAAGGGGATGCCAAAGGATTTGGCCGCGGCTTCAAAATCCGGCGGGGTCGGGTCGCAGCCCACCACGGGGACGTCCACGGCCTCCATTGAGGCGGCGATTTCGCCATAGCCGCGGTTGTTCCAGAGGACAAAAGTAATGGGCAGGTCTTCGTCCACCGCGGACATGATCTCAGGCAGGGAGAATTGCGCGCCGCCGTCGCCTGCGATGCAGATCACAGATGTGTCCGGCGCGGCGATGGCGGCGCCGATGGCCGCGGGAATGCCAAAGCCAAGCGCGCCATAGCCGGTGGCCGCGTTGAACCAGCCGCCGGGGCGGTCGTGGTCGTAGTAGAGGTTGCCCGCATAAATCGGCTGAGTGGAATCGCCGACCATAAGGGCGTTTGGGACCGCGGCACGCATGGCGTTCAGCACCTCGACCTGACGGCGGTAACCCGGGCCGATTTCTTCAAATGCGGCAGCGCGGGTGTGCTCTGCACGTTCAGCGCCTTGGGCCTGTTTCGCCGGTCCGGGCAGGGCGGCCAAGAGCGCGGCAGCGGCTTGCCCTGCGTGGCCGGTGATGGCGAGCTCCGTTTCGTGCCGGGCAAGCTGGGCGGGGCAGATATCCACCCGGATCAGCCCGGCCATCCGGGGCATGCTGCCGGTGGCGTACATGTCATAGTCGGTTGGTCCCAGCTCGGTCCCCAGAGCAAGCACGCAATCGGCGTCCTCGATCAACGCGCGGGTGGCTTTTAGGCTGGGGCTGGCGGGAACGGTCAGCGGATGGCCGTGCATCAGGCCGCGGGCGTTGACTGTCTGGACCACCGGGGCGTCCAGTTGTTCAGCCAGAGCCTGAAGGGCATTGTTTGCGGTTTTCATGCCGCCGCCGGCCAGGATCACGACATTTGTTGCTGCGGAGAGCCGGTTTGCAGCTTTGGTGATCAGGGCGGAGTCAAGCGGCGTCGGTGCGGGGGGGGGAGCATTTGCGCCGTTGTCTGCTGCGGCGCCTGCAACGTCCAGCGGGATCTGGATGTGGGTGGGGCCGGGGCGGCCTGCCGAGAAGGGGGCAAAGGCGTGGTCTAGCGCGTTCTCCAACCCGGCAGGCTGTGCGACGTGCTCTGAGACCAGTGCGACGGTCTTGGCCAGCGCGTGCTGGTCCGGCAGCTCGTGGAGATGGCCGTGGCCCTTGCCGAGCGTGCCACTGGCATTGACGCCGGAGACCGCCAGCATTGGCACCGAATCTGCGCGGGCCTGGGCCATCGGGGTCAATGTGTTGGTGAGGCCGGGGCCGGTGATCACAAAGGCGACGCCCGGCTTGCCCGAGACGCGGGCATAGCCGTCAGCCATGAAACCTGCGCCCTGTTCGTGGCGCGGGGTGACATGGCGGATGCCAGAGGCCGCGAGGCCGCGGTAAAGCTCGACCGTGTGGACGCCAGGGATGCCGAACACGCAAGAAACCCCGCGTTTCTGCAGCCCCGCGACCAGAGCCTCGCCAACTGTTTTTGCGGTCATGCGACGCTCCTGGTCTTGCGGATTGCGTGGGCGGTGATCCGGTCCAGCGCGGTGGCAAAGCTGCTGTCGTCGATTGTGAGGGCGACGCGCACCCAAGTCTTGAGGCTGTCGCCAAAGGCGGAGCCGGGCATGACGGCGACGCCGCTGTCCAAAAGATCCCAGGCATAGGCATCGCCGTCCATTCCGGTGGCAGAGACGTCGATCAGGGCAAACATGCCCGCCTCGGGGCGGTGGACGCGCA
Organism: Leisingera sp. F5; assembly: GCF_001593695.1. Classification (NCBI taxonomy): domain Bacteria; kingdom Pseudomonadati; phylum Pseudomonadota; class Alphaproteobacteria; order Rhodobacterales; family Roseobacteraceae; genus Leisingera; species Leisingera sp. F5. Next base: position 3,418 of record NZ_LUKH01000032.1, read on the forward strand.
ATTCAGTCTCGCCGTGCAAGCGCTGGACCAGAAGGTCGGCGCGGGCAGCAAAACGGGCGGCCATGCCTGGGGCGACGGAGGAGCCATCGCGCACGGCTTTTTCAGTCATATCAGCGATAAAGGGCTGGTTGCCAAACAGCATGGTTTCCGACACCGGCAGCAGAGCGGTGCAGAAATCCGCAGGTCCGGCGCACCAGCCGCTGCGGAAGCCCGGTGCGGCGTGGGATTTGGAGATCGAAGATACCGCAATCACCCGGTCCGCCAGGGCAGGATCGGAGAGGGGGGAGACGAATTCCGCACCATCGAACACCAGATGCTCGTAGACCTCGTCGGAAATGATCCAGAGGTCATGCTGGATGGCCAGTTCACCGATTTTGCGCAGGTCGTCAGCGGTCAGGATGGCACCGGTCGGGTTGTGCGGGGTGGTCAGCAGGATCGCGCGGCTGCGGGGAGTGATACGCGCGGCGATGTCGCTTGCCTGCATCCTGAATCCGGCCTCGGGCCGCAGCGGCACCGGCACCATATCGGCACCGGAGGCCCGGATCACACCCTCGTAGGTGGCATACATCGGATCGCCCACCAGCACCTCGGTGCCGGGTTCCGCGACGCCTTGCAGCACCGCATACAGCGCGGTCTGGGTGCCGGGGAAACAGAGGGTGTTCTCCGGTCCGAACACGCGTCCTCGGCTTGCGCTGTAGGCCTCGGCAAGGGCGGCGCGCAGACGCGCTTCGCCACGGCCATCAGAATAGCCGGTGCGGCCCGCCTGCATTGCTTGTGCAGCGGTCTCGATCAGGTCCGGCGGGGTGGGCACATCCGGCTCGCCGATGGTCATCTCAACCAGATCAGCCCCGGCTTCGGCCAGTTGCCGAGCCTTCAGGTGCACTTCCCATTTGCCACCGCCCAAACCGGCCAGCCGTTCGGTGATTGCTGTCAGCCTCATGACGTTTCAGCCCCTTGTTCCAAGTTCAGTCCTGTCATCGCGGCAACCGATTGCCGCCCGATTTCTGCCAGTTCCCCCGGTGCAAAGGCATCGGGCAGGGCGCCGCCTTCCAGCCACAGCCCGTCAATAAGCGCGTTGCAGGCAATCGCCAGCTGGCGCAGCCGCACAGGCGGGGCCGGGCGGCCCGCTTCTTCCAGGGCGGCAGTGATCAGTGCCTCCAGCTGGTCGCGGAAATAGGCATATGTGCGTTCGTGCGTCGCCTTCATGTGGGGGTCCTGCTGCACCTTGTTGAGGAAGCTGGCCCAAAGCGCGATGGCGCGCGGATCCACCACCGGCGGGGTCAGCGAGGCAGTCACAAAGGCCGTGAGCCGTTCCAGTGCAGATCCCTGAACAGCCGATGCCGGGGCAAAGGTCTGGTCGGTCATGAAGGTCATGTGGTGTTCATAGGCGGCAGTGATCAGCTCTTCCTTGGAGCTGAAGTAATGCCGGATCAGCCCCTGAGTGACGTTGGCGCGCTCGGCAATGCCCCGCACAGTAGCCCCGCGTACGCCGTTTTCCGCCACCAGCTCCAGCGTGGCCAGAATCAGCGCTCCCTTCCGGGATTCGGCGGATTCGCGTTTGAATTTACGGCGCTCGTCGCTCACCTCAGCTCCTGTTTTTTGCCATTCAGAGAAATTATACACTTGCATAATTACTGGAATCGCGGCTTACTGCAATCAGAAAATTCAGGGTGATGTAAAAATGGACACAGCCGCTGCGGCCGCATCAGAATTGGAGCCCGCCACGCACCGCGAGGCGATCCGGGTAGAGGATTTGCATAAGTCCTTTGGCAATCTGGAAGTGCTGAAGGGTGTGAACCTGACCGCTCATCAGGGCGATGTGGTGGCGATCATCGGCGGTTCCGGGTCGGGCAAGTCGACCATGTTGCGCTGCATCAATTTCCTGGAGACACCGAGTTCGGGCAAGATTGTGATCGGTGGCGAAGATGTTGCGATGCGCAAGGATGGCAGCCCTTCAAATCAAAAGCAGATCGAGCGTATCCGCACCAAGCTTGCGATGGTGTTCCAGCAGTTCAATCTATGGACCCACCGGACGCTGCTGGAAAACGTGATCGAGGTGCCGGTGCATGTGTTGAAGGTGCCCAAGGCTGAAGCCATAGTACGGGCCCGCGAACTGCTGGAGCGGGTAGGGCTGGGCGGCAAGGAGGACACCTTTCCGGCCTATCTGTCCGGCGGCCAGCAGCAGCGGGCGGCAATTGCCCGCGCATTGGCGGTGGACCCGTCAGCGATGCTGTTTGACGAGCCGACGTCGGCGCTGGATCCGGAACTGGTGGGCGAGGTGCTGACGGTGATCCGCGATCTGGCTGCCGAAGGGCGCACCATGCTGCTGGTCACCCATGAAATGAAGTTCGCCCGCGAAGTCGCGAACCACGTTGTTTATCTGTACCAGGGCCGCATCGAAGAGCAGGGGCCGCCTGCCGAGGTCTTTGGCAATCCGCAATCAGAACGGCTGAAGCAATTTTTAAGCTCGGTCGCCTGATCCACTACCACCACAATAATAATCAACTGGGAGAGACCTATGAAACTGAAAGTATTGCTTGCCGCTGCCACCGCAGCCGCCGCCCTGACTGCTGGCGCCGCTGCTGCGGAACAGGTGAAGATCGGCATCGCCGCGGAGCCTTATCCGCCGTTTGCCTCGCTCGACAGCTCGGGCAACTGGGTCGGCTGGGAAGTCGAGATGATCGGTGCGGTTTGCGCCGCGGCAGAACTGGACTGCGTGATTACACCTGTGGCTTGGGATGGGATCATTCCGTCGCTGACCGGCCAGCAGGTCGACGCCATTATGGCCTCGATGTCGATCACCGAGGAGCGGCTGAAGACGATTGATTTCAGCGATCCCTATTACAATACCCCGGCGGTGATCGTGGCGGACAAGTCGATGGATATCGAGGCGACCCCGGACTCGCTGGCGGGCAAAATCGTGGGCATTCAGGCCTCGACCATCCACCAGGCTTATGCGCAGGAATACTTCAAGGATGCCGAACTGAAGGTTTATCAGACCCAGGATGAGGCTAACCAGGATCTGTTTGCAGGCCGCATTGATGCGACCCAGGCGGACAGCATTGCAATGGCGGATTTTGTGGGCTCCGATACCGGCAGCTGCTGCGAAATCAAAGGCGCGGTTGCTGATGATCCCGCAATCCTGGGCCGCGGTGTCGGTGCCGGTGTGCGCAAGGGCGACGATGCGCTGCGCGAGGCGCTGAACAAGGGTATCGCCGCAGTCCTGGCCGACGGCACCCATGAGAAGATCACTGCCAAATACTTCACTACCAGCATCTACTAAGGTGCTGCCATGACCGGACTGTTTGAACTACTGGGCCTCGGCGCCAGCGCTGAGCTGCTGTCGCTGTCGGGCTGGGGGGGCAACCTGCTGCGCGGGCTGGCCAACTCCCTGCAGATCGCCTTTGGCGCTTTTGGGCTGGGGCTGGTGATCGGGCTGTTCGGCGCCTACGGCAAAATATACGGCGGGAAGGTCACGCGTGATCTTCTCGCCATCTATACCACGGTGATACGGGCGGTGCCGGAACTGGTGCTGATCCTGATCCTCTACTACGTGGGCAGCGATATTATAAATAAGATCTCCCAAGCCATGGGCGGCGGCCGGGTTGAGATCAATGGCGTAGCTGCCGGTATCTGGGTCTTGGGCGTGGTGCAGGGGGCCTATGCCACTGAAGTGCTGCGCGGTGCCATCAAGGCGGTGCCTGTAGGCCAGATTGAGGCCGCGAAATCCTATGGCATGCCGGCCTTCATGATCATGCGGCGGGTGACGATCCCGGCGATGATGAGCTTTGCGGTGCCGGGGCTGGCAAACTTGTGGCTGATCGCCACCAAAGACACTGCCTTGCTCGCCGTGGTCGGCTTCAATGAGCTGACACTGGAAACCCGTCAGGCAGCAAGCAGCACGCGGGCTTATTTCACCTTCTTTTTGGCCGCCGGGTTCCTGTACCTGATGGTGACGCTGTGCTCCGGTGCGGTCTTTGCCCGGATTGAGAAATGGGCACGGCGCGGGCAGCCCTCTCTGAAGGGGGGCACGTCATGACCGGTTTCAAGGAGCTGATGCAGCCTCACCGCATCGTTATGATGCTGATTTTTGCGGCGCTTGTGATTTGGTGCGCGGTCTCGCTGCGCTGGGACTGGCTTCCGAAATATGCGCCGCTGGCGCTGGAAGGGTTGTGGACGACGATCTGGATCTTGGCGGTATCCCTTGTCATCGGGTTCCTGCTGGCAGTGCCGCTGGGGTTGGCCCAAGCCGTGGGGCCTTGGTATCTGTCCATTCCGGCCCGCACATTCTGCACCATTATCCGCGGCACGCCTTTGCTGTTGCAGATTTGGCTGCTGTATTACGGGCTGGGTTCACTGTTTCCGCAGTTTCCCTGGATCCGCTCGTCCGAACTGTGGCCGTACCTGCGCCAGGCCTGGCCTTATGCGGTGCTGGCGCTGTCTCTGTCTTATGCGGGCTATGAAGGCGAAGTGATGCGGGGCGCATTCTCGGGGGTAGCCAAGGGGCAGCTTGAGGCCGCGAAGTCCTTTGGCATGCCGCGGTTCACCATGTTCCGCCGGATCTGGTTGCCGCAGGCGATCCGCAATGTGCTGCCGACTTTGGGCGGAGAAACCATTCTGCAGCTGAAGGCAACGCCGCTGGTGGCGACGATCACGGTGATGGAAATCTATGCGGTATCCTCCCGCGTGCGGGCCGACACATTCATCGTTTACGAGCCGCTGCTCCTGCTTGCGGTGGTCTATATGGCAATTGCGGGAGTGATAACCCTGGCTTTCCGGCGGTTCGAGAATGGCTGATCTGCCGGGCGGTTAGCCCCTCTTCCGGACTGTGGTCAAACGGTCCGGAATCTCTGATTTATCTGACATACATCAAATAACGGCACTGAAGTTCCCTCTAGTGTCAGCGGCAAATGCAGCAAGAGATTCTTGTAACAGATGCCGCGCACCTCTTTCATATCTACCGCTTGCCGCGCCGGGTTGTTCCGGCGGCTGGCGGGGCTGTGCGCCATTTTCATGCTGGTGGTGCAGGTTGCCTTTCCCGGTGCGGCGCAGGCCGCGGCGGGCGGAGAATGGATCGAGATCTGCGGTGAGTTCGGCGTGGTGGAGATCCAAGTCGCCGAGGAAGACAGCGGCGAGGCGCAGGATTGCCCCAAATGCAGCACCTGTCCGCTGTGCGCTGCTGAAAACGGCGCCGGGCCGGTTAGTGTTTTTCGCTCTGATATCAGCCGGGCGGCAGACTGCGCCGTGCTGCTGCCTGCGGGAACCGCCGTGCAACCGAACCCGGCGCAATACTGGCACGACGGCCGCGGGCCTCCGCTAACAACCAAGATAGAATCCGAACGCGCATCCCGCGCGTCCGTGGCAGCCACTCTAACGAAAGGAGAGGCGCCATGGTCCTGACACGCGCCTTCCGGGGCTGGATGACAGCCCTTGTGATAACATTCGCCGCCGTATTCACCGCGGCGGGTGCTGAGGCAGACAGCCTCGACTCTTTCCTGACAGAACTGACACCTGCCGACCTGGTGCCCGGCGCCGAGGCGTTCGGTCCGGTACGCACGGATGTGCCGGTGGCCCCGGTGCTGAAAGCGGGCGAGATAATCGCCTATGCCTTTCTGACCTCTGATTTTGTCGGCACCACCGGCTACAGCGGCAAGCCGATCCATGTGGTGGCAGCGATTGACACCGATGCGGTGCTGACCGGCGTGAAGCTGGTCAAGCATTCCGAACCGATTGTACTGATCGGCATCCCGAACTCCAAGATGATCAAGCTGACCGAAAGCTATACCGGGCTGGACCTGAAGGCCGAGGCAGCGGCGGGCGGCGATGCCCATGATCTCGACATCATCTCGGGCGCGACGGTGACCATCATGGTGATCGACGACAGCCTGGTGCGGGCCGGGATCAAGGTGGCGCGGGCGCTGGGGCTGGGCGGCCTGTCGCCGGTGCAGGCGGACGGGCCAAAGCGCGAGGTCGACATGGCCCGCGAGGAAGTGGCGGACTGGACAACGCTGGCGGGTGACGGATCTGTGCGGCGGATGACGCTGGACATTGGTCAGGTCAACGCGGCTTTTGAGGCCACTGGCGATCAGCGTGCGATCAAACGGCCTGAGGCCGGGGCGCCGGATGACACCTTTATCGATATGCATATGGCGCTGGTTTCAGTTCCTGCCATCGGCAAGTCGCTGCTGGGCGAGGCCGAGTATCAGAACCTTAGGGCCTGGCTGAAGGAGGGCGAGCACGCCATTCTGGTGCTGGGGCGGGGCAGCTACAGCTTCAAGGGTTCCGGCTATGTGCGCGGCGGCATCTTTGACCGGATCCAGCTGATCCAAGGCGATGCCTCGGTGCGGTTCTTTGACAAACAGCACAAGCGGCTGGGGGAGCTGGCCACCGGTGACAGCCCCAGCTTTGGCGAACTGGACCTGTTCAGGATCCCGGCAGATGCGGAGTTCGATCCCGCAGAGCCATTCCGGCTGCAGCTCCTGGTGCAGCGCTCCGTCGGCGCGCTGGAGCGGGCGTTTCTGACGTTTGACTTGGGCTACAGGCTGCCGGAGCAGTACTTGTTGCCCGCCGCGCCTGCACCCAAGCTGGTGGATGATGATACCGGTGAAGCCGCGGCCAAGGCGGCGTTGTGGCAGCGGATCTGGAACGACCGCACGCTGGAGATCGGTGTTCTGGGCGTGATGCTGCTGGTGCTGACGGGGGTGTTTTTCTTCCAGTTCCAGGCAACTGCGAATGCGCGTGTCTTCTACTGGTTCCGCATTGGCTACCTGACCGTCACCTTGGTGTTCCTGGGTTGGTACGCCAACGCACAGCTGAGCGTGGTGAACCTGATGGCACTGGCAGGCAGCTTGCGGGGCGGGTTTTCGTGGGATGCCTTTCTGCTGGATCCGCTGGTGTTCATCCAGTGGTTTGCCGTCGCCGCCGCGCTGCTGTTCTGGGGCCGAGGCGCCTATTGCGGCTGGCTGTGCCCGTTCGGCGCGCTGCAGGAGCTGACCAACAAGATCGCCCGCGCGTGCCGCGTGCCGCAGATTACCTTGCCCTGGGGGCTGCATGAGCGGCTGTGGCCTGCGAAATACATGATTTTCCTCGGACTGTTCGGCATTTCGATGGTGTCGATCCCGCTGGCGGAAACCTATGCCGAAGTGGAGCCGTTCAAGACCGCGATCATTCTGAAGTTCGTGCGCGACTGGCCGTTTGTTGTCTTTGCGCTGGTGCTGCTGGGGCTGGGGCTGTTCGTTGAACGGTTCTATTGCCGCTACCTGTGCCCGCTGGGGGCCGCGCTGGCGATCCCGGCAAGGGTGCGGATGTTCGACTGGCTGCGCCGCTACAAGGAATGCGGCAGCCCTTGCCAGACCTGCGCCAATGAATGCCCCGTTCAGGCCATTCACCCGACTGGTGAGATCAATCCGAACGAATGCGTCGACTGCCTGCATTGCCAGGTTCTGTATCAATCCGAAACCAAATGCCCGGTTGTGATCAAACAGCTGAAACGCCGGGCCAAGACCGGCAGCCCGGCACCAGACGTCACTCTGGGCCGCCCGCCCGCCAATCACCCCAACGCGAACAGGACAAAAGTTTCCTGAAGGAGGACATCATGTCTGAAGATCTGAAAAACAAACTGCCCGTCACCCGCCGCGGCCTCTTGGGGGCCACAGCCTCCGGCGCCGTGCTGGCGGCCACTGGCGCCGGCTCCGCCCTGCTGGGCGCCAAGCCTGCGCAAGCGGCGGAGGGCGTCAACCTGGCGCCGGGCGAACTGGATGAATACTACGGTTTCTGGTCCTCGGGCCAGACCGGCGAACTGCGCATCCTCGGCGTGCCCTCGATGCGGGAATTCATGCGGATTCCGGTGTTCAACCGCTGTTCGGCCACCGGCTGGGGCCAGACCAACGAGTCGCTGAAGATCCTGACCGAGGGCCTGCTGCCGGAGACCAAGGAATTCCTGGCCGCCAACGGCAAGGTCACCTATGACAACGGTGACCTTCACCACCCGCATATGTCGTTCACCGACGGCACCTATGACGGCCGCTTCCTGTTCATGAACGACAAGGCCAACACCCGCGTCGCCCGGGTGCGCTGCGACGTGATGAAATGCGACAAGATCATCGAGATCCCCAACGCCAAGGACATCCACGGCCTGCGCCCGCAGAAATTCCCGCGCACCGGTTATGTCTTTGCCAATGGCGAGCACGAGGCGCCGCTGGTCAACGATGGCCAGATCCTGGATGATCCGTCGCAATACGTGAACATCTTCTCGGCCATCGACGGCGACACCATGGAAGTCGCTTGGCAGGTGATCGTCTCGGGCAACCTCGATAACACCGACTGCGACTATCAGGGCAAATACGCCTACTCGACCTCCTACAACTCGGAAATGGGCATGACCCTGGCCGAGATGACCGAGAACGAGCTGGACCACGTTGTTGTCTTCAACATTGCGGCGATCGAGGCAGCGATTGAGGCCGGCAACTATGAGGAGTTGAACGGCGCCAAGGTTGTAGACGGGCGCAAGGACGCGCCGGGCAAGCTGACCCGCTACATCCCGATCCCGAACTCGCCGCACGGCATCAACACCGCGCCGGACAAGAAGCACGTCTGCGTCAACGGCAAGCTGTCGCCGACTGTGTCGGTGATCGATGTCGAAAAGCTGGACGCGCTGTTCGATGCGGATGCCGATCCGCGCTCGGCAGTGGTTGCAGAGCCGCAGCTGGGCCTTGGCCCGCTTCACACCGCATTCGACAACCGCGGCTATGCCTATACCACCCTGTTCCTGGACAGCCAGGTGGTGAAATGGGACATCGCCAAGGCGATCGAGGCCTATGCAGGCGCCGATGTGGATCCGATCCTCGACAAGCTGGATGTGCACTATCAGCCGGGCCACAACTCCACCTCGATGGGGGAGACCGCCGAGGCGGATGGCAAGTGGCTGATTTCGATGAACAAGTTCTCCAAGGACCGGTTCCTGAACGTCGGCCCCCTGAAGCCCGAGAACGAGCAGCTGATCGATATTTCCGGCGACAAGATGAAGGTGGTGCACGACGGCCCGACCTTTGCCGAGCCGCATGACTCGATCATCGTCCACCGCTCCAAGGTGAACCCGGCCAACATCTGGGACCGTAACGACCCGATGTGGAGCGAGGCCCGCAAGCAGGCTGAGGCGGATGGCGTCGATCTGGACGATTGGCAGGACACCATCGTGCGCGACGGCGACAAGGTGCGGGTTTACATGTCCAGCCAGGCGCCGAACTTCAGCTTGGAGAAGTTCACCGTCAAGCAGGGCGACGAGGTCACCGTCTATGTCACCAACTTGGATGATATCGACGACCTGACCCACGGCTTCTGTCTGTCCAATTTCGGCGTCGCGATGGAGGTCGGGCCGCAGGCCACTGCCTCTGTCACCTTCAAGGCGGAGCGTCCGGGCGTGCATTGGTACTATTGCCAGTGGTTCTGCCACGCGCTGCACATGGAGATGCGCGGCCGGATGCTGGTTGAGCCGCGGAGCGCGTAAACATGAAACGGCTCCTGCCCATATCTTTGCTTGCGGCTCTCTCCTGTCTGGCGCCTGCCTGGGCGGCGGATTGGGACGTGCCCAACCGGGCAGGGGCCATTGCTGAAACACTGGCGCAGGCGGCGGATGGCGACACCCTCCGCCTCGCCCCCGGTGAATATACCGAAATCTTGGTGCTGGACCGGCCTGTCACGCTGGACGGGTTGGGCCACGCCACACTGGACGGTCAGGGCATGGGATCGGTGATCACCGTGACCGGACCGGGTGTGACGGTGCAGAACCTGACCGTTGTTGGCTCCGGCTCCTCGCATCAGGAGATCGACAGCGGCATCAAGCTGACCAAGACAGCGAAGGCGCCCCAGATCCTGAACAATGTGCTGCTGGGCAACCTGTACGGCGTGGATATTCATGGGGCAAAAGACAGCTTGGTGCAGGGCAACCGGATTGAAGGCCGCCTGGACCGCCGCATGAATTCCCGCGGCAACGGCGTCTATGTCTGGAACGCGCCGGGCGCGGTGGTGGATGGCAATGACATCCGCTTTGGCCGTGACGGGGTATTTGTGAACAGTTCCAGGAAAAACACGTTCACTAACAATGTGTTCCGCGATCTGCGCTTTGCGGTGCACTATATGTACGCGGATAACTCCGAAGTTTCCGGCAATGTCTCGATAGGCAATCACCTGGGCTATGCGGTGATGTTTTCCACGCGCGTCAAGGTGACGGGAAACGTCTCGCTGAATGACCGCGACCACGGGATGATGCTGAACTACGCCAACCAGGGCGAGTTCCGGGGCAACTATGTAAAGGGTGCCAAGGGCAAATGCACCTTCCTCTACAATGCGCACAAGAATGATTTCTCGGGCAATTGGTTTGAGGGCTGCGGCATTGGCATCCATTTCACCGCGGGCAGCGCGGGCAACCGGATGGTGGGCAATGCCTTTGTCGGCAACCGGCATCAGGTGAAATTCGTCTCCACCAAATGGGTGGAATGGTCGGAGGACGGCCAGGGTAATTACTGGTCCGACTTCGCAGGTTTTGATGTGGACGGGGATGGCATCGCAGATGCGCCGTACCGCCCGAACGACAGCATGGATCATGTGCTGTGGACGCAGCCGGCGGCGAAGCTGCTGATGGGCTCGCCCGCAGTGCAGCTGGTGAAGTGGTCGCAATCGGCGTTTCCGGCGCTGCTGCCGGGCGGGGTGATCGACAGCCACCCGCTGATGCGGCCGGAGCGGCCTGAGGCTGCCAGAAAGGTTGAACAAGATGGATAACGCAAACAGCCCGCTGCAGATCCGCGCGCTGGACAAGTTCCGCGGCAGGACCCAGGTGCTGCATGGCATCGACCTGGATATCGCTCCTGGGGAACGGCTGGCGCTGCTGGGCCACAATGGCGCAGGGAAGTCGACGTTGATCAAGGCCGTGTTGGGCCTGATCCGGCACGAGGGCGGCAGCATCCGCATCTGCGGCGCGGCGCCCGGCAGTGCGGCGGCGCGCACCGCGACCGCCTTCCTGCCCGAAGCTGTCAGTTTCCACCCGGCGCTGACCGGGCACGAGCAGCTGTCGCTGTTTGCCCGTCTTGCCGGGGAGCGCGCGGATATCGACGGATTGCTGGAACGCGTCGGTCTAGGCGAAGCCATGCACCGCCGCATCGGCGCCTATTCCAAGGGGATGCGGCAGCGGCTGGGCTTGGCGCAGGTGCTGCTGGGGCGTCCCAAGCTGGCGCTGCTGGACGAACCGACCAGCGGGCTGGACCCGATCTCGCGCCAGGATCTGTATGCCATCATCAACGAGCTGGCAGAACAGGGCGCGGCGGTGCTGATCGCCTCTCATGCTTTGACTGAGGTAGAGGCACGCACCGACCGTATCGCCATTCTGCGCAAGGGGGTGAAGGTCGCTGATGACACGCTGGCAGGCCTTTCGGCTCAAGCCGGACTCCCGGTGAAGCTGCGGGTTCAGGCAAACGAAGCGCAGGCAGACCGGATTGCATTTGAAACTGGCGGACGGCGGATCAACGGTGCCTCAGTCGAGGTCCTGTGCAGCCCGCAGGACAAAATGGCCGAGCTGCGCAAGATTGCGGCTATGGGCGATGCGGTGGCGGATATCGACATGGTGCCGCCGCGGCTGGAAGACCTCTATCGCCATTACTCAGGGGAGGACCGCAAATGAGACGCGCCTTTGCCATTGCCCGTGCCGAGATGCTGATTCTGCGGCGCAACCGCTGGCTGTTCATGGCCACGCTGATCATGCTGGCCTTTGCGCTGGCGCTGTCCTTTGCCGGCTCGGCGCCGACGGGGACGCTGGGGGTGGACATGCTGACCGTCTCGGTGGCCTCGATGACCACGCTGTCGGTCTACCTAGCGCCGCTGCTGGCGCTGATGATGGGGTTTGATGCGGTGGCAGGGGACCGAGACCGCGGCAGTCTTGCCTTGCTGCTCGCCTATCCGGCGGGCCGGGCCGAGATCCTGCTGGGCAAGCTGATGGCGCATGTGGCCGCTCTGGCAATTGCTATGTGCATCGGCTTTGGTGCCGCCGGAGCCGTTGCCGCCTGGTTTGGCGGCGCGGGAACCGAGAGCCTGATGGCGCTGGGGCGGCTGGTGCTGACCTCGATCCTGCTGGGGGCTGTGTTCCTGGTGCTGGGCTATGCGCTGTCAGCGCTGTCCAGCGGCGCGACGGCTGCCGCCGGCCTGTCAGCGGGTGTGTGGCTGGTGTTTGTGGTGCTTTATGACCTCGGGCTTCTGGGCGCGGTAGTGATGGACAGCGGCGGGGTGTTCACTCAGAAGATCTTCCCCTGGGTGATGGTTGCCAACCCGGCGGATGCGTTCCGGCTGTGGAATGTCGCCGCCTCGGAAAGCGTGGCGCTCTCCAGCGGCATGGCGGGCGCTGCCGGGGCTTTGCCCGGCTGGGCTGCACCGTTGTCGCTGCTGTTGTGGCCCGCGCTGGGCTTCCTGCTGGCCTGCGCCGCGTTCCGGAGGGTGGAGCCATGAAACGCCTGATCCTTGCTGCTGCGCTGGTTCTGACTGCCTGCCAGGAGGAAGAGGCCAAGGCGCCTCCCGCGCCGGTGGAGCTGACGGAGGTGGCGCTGAGTTACTTCTGCCAGATGAATGTGGCCGAACATGGCGGGCCGAAGGGGCAGATCCACCTGGACGGTTTCCCGGTGCCGCTGTTCTTTGCCCAGGTGCGGGATTTGGCGGCCTATGTGAAAAGCCCGGAACGGGATGCAGAGATCACTGCCATCTATGTGAGCGATATGGGCGCGGCCCCCAGCTGGGCGCATCCCGGCACCAGGAACTGGATTGATGCTGAGGGTGCGCATTTCGTGGTGGGGTCGAATGTGGCAGGCGGCATGGGCGCGCCGGAAGTCGTGCCCTTTGCCTCGCCTGAGGACGCCGCCCGGTTTGCTTACCGGTACGGCGGCGAAGTTAACGGGTTTGAGGGTATTCCCGATGAGGCAGTCCTGGGTCCGGTCGACCTTGACCAGCAGCTGGAGACGCCGTCCTGACGCCTCGGCGTTGCGCTTCAGGCGGTCTCTGTCTGCAGGCGCAGCTCGGCGGCGATAGCGTGACCCTCCATGCCTTCCATCCGGCTGATGCGGGCGGTGCGTTGGGCCAGCTCGTGCGAGGCGGCGGCGTTGCAGCGCTGCCAGGTCACGGTCTTGGTGAACTTGTGCACTGACAACCCGCCGGTATAACGCGCGGCACCGCTGGTCGGCAGCACGTGGTTGGGGCCTGAGGCCTTATCGCCAAAGGACACCGTGGTCTCCTTGCCCAGAAACAGCGAGCCATAGGCGGTGAGGCGGTCCAGCCACCAATCCAGGTCCTCGGCCTGTACCTGCAGATGCTCGGGCGCGTAACGGTCTGCGACATGCGCAGCCTCTTCACGGCTATCGCAGAGGACCACCTCGGCGCGTTCTTGCCAGGCGCGGTGGGCGGCAGAGAGATTGGGTTCAGGCAGTTTGTCGATCAGCGCCTGCGCGCGGGCCATGACACCCTTGGCCAGCGCCTCATCGGTGCTGACCAGCCAGACCGGGCTGTCGGCGCCATGTTCGGCTTGGCTGACCAGATCCCAAGCGACGGTTTCAATATCGGCGGTGTGGTCGGCGATGACCAATGAATCGGTGGGGCCTGCGAACATGTCGATGCCGACCTTGCCGAACAGCATCCGTTTGGCCTCGGCCACATAAGAGTTACCGGGGCCGACCAGGATGTCTGCGGGCTTGGCACCGAACAGGCCCTGCGCCATGGTGGCAATGCCCTGCACGCCGCCCAGGTTCAGGATCAGGTCGGCGCCGCTCAGGTCCATGGCATAGACGATGGCATCGGGAATGCCGGTTCCGGGGCGCGTGGGGGAGACGGCGGTGATATGCGGCACGCCGGCGACCTTGGCGGTGGTAATGGTCATCAGGGCGCTGGCGATATGGCTGTAGCGGCCGCCCGGCACATAACAGCCGGCACTGGAAACCGGGATTTGCTTCTGGCCTGCGATCAGGCCGGAGATTACTTCTACCTCGCATTCGCCCATTGTGCCCTTCTGCGCCTCGGCAAAGCGGCGGATGTTGGCATGGGCGAACTGGATGTCCTCTTTCATCTGCTGCGAAACCCGGTTGCAAGCCGCGCGGCGCTGGGCGCCGGTTACCACAATTGGGCCGGTCCAGCCGTCCAGCTTTTCCGCATACCGGCGCACTGCGTCTTCGCCTTCACGTTCGATATTGGCGAGCATGACGGCGACTGTATCGCGGATATCGCTGTTTTCGGCAGCGGGGCGGGGCTGGGCCTGCTTGAGGTAGGTGATTGCCATTGGGGTCAGCTCATTTCCATTAGAGGGCCGCCGGGTGCGTGGGGAAGGGGACGGCGCGGGTTGTACCTAAAACAGCGTCCTGCAGGCCGCACGGTCAAGCTGCGGCTTGCAGGTTCCGAAAAACACGGATGTTTGTTTCGAATTGCTGGGGAGCCTAATTCCCCTTTGCGGGGAGGGTGCGGAACTCCTCAGCCAGCCAGGGAAAGCGTGCGCTGATCGGATCGGTGAAATGGTGGCGCAGGGATTTCTGCAATGCCTGGTGGATCAGTTGCGAAGTGGCCGCAGGATAGACGCTGGTGGTGAACAGCGACACCGTTCTGGCAAAGCTCTTACCGGGGAAGCGCACAACCTTGACCTTGTCGTGAAAGCGCTGTGCGCGGTGGTAGCTGGCGGCGGTGGTGACAGTCCAGCCGCTGCTTTCGGCGACCAGGCCGATGATCGACTGGTTGCACTCCAGTTCAAACCGGTTGGGAAGAGAGATCTTGAGCCGGGTCAGCTGGGTTTCAATCTGCTTGCCGATGGTGTGGTCACGGGAATAGCGCAGGAGAGGCAGAGGCGTATCAGCTTTGGTCAGATCCTCGACGCTGCCGGAATACCCGGTGGGCACCACCAGAATGAAGGGATCCCGCATCAGCGGGTATTCGATCAGATCCGGCAGCAGCCCGGCCGGGCGGGTGGCGACGCCGGCGTCCAGCTTCTGCTCCTGCAGCTTTTCAATGATTTCGTGGCTGGGCCGGGTGTAGTGGCGGAAGCTGCAGCGGGGCAGCGCAGTAGAGAGGAACTGAAACAGTTCCGGGCCAACCTCGTTGTCGAAATCATCAAGCAAGGCCATCCGCAGATCGGTGGCATGCTGCCAGCTGCCGGAGCGGATCTCGGCCTCGCCGCGTTTAAGCGTCATCAGCCCGTCAAATACATAGCGGGCATAGACCACGCCGGCCGGTGTCAGCCCCATCGGGCGCCGGGTGTGGTCCACCAGATCAACACCAAGCGCGCTTTCCAGGCTGCGCAGGTGATTGGACACGGTGCTGATCGACAGGCCGGTTTCTGCGGCGACCTTCTGTATCGATCCCGACTTGGAGATCAGCTGGAACACTTCCAGCCAGCGTAGACTCAGCGTCTTTTGCATATGCCGTCCTCCCTTGCGCTTTGCATATGCTATCCACAGGTTTGCGCCAATATATCCGTAAAAATCAAATCTAAGTTTTACTTTAGTCGCAAGAGCAATTTTCTGCTATAGCGAAGTGGCTTCCCGGATATGGTTTGCAGTGCAAAAATCAAAGCCATGAGGCTCGCAACGAACGGGCCCGGCGAATTACCTGGGAGACCTACCAATATGATCAAAAAGTATCTGCTTTCAACTATCTGCGCCGCCGCCGCCTCCATCTCTGCTGTGAATGCCGCTCATTTGGATGAGATCACCGTGGCCTATTTCCTGGAATGGCCGATGCCGTTCCAGTTTGCCAAGGCCAACGGCACCTATGAGGAGGAACTGGGCGTCAAGATCAACTGGGTGTCGTTCGACACCGGCACGGCAATGTCGGCGGCGATGGCGTCGGGCGATGT
Organism: Leisingera sp. F5; assembly: GCF_001593695.1. NCBI lineage: Bacteria > Pseudomonadati > Pseudomonadota > Alphaproteobacteria > Rhodobacterales > Roseobacteraceae > Leisingera > Leisingera sp. F5. The sequence continues at coordinate 19,280 of NZ_LUKH01000032.1, forward strand.
GCAGATTGCTGTGAGCCAGGGCGTGCCGCCGTTTGTGGTGGCGACCTCTGCGGGCCAGGATATCCAGATTGTGGATGTGGCCGTCAGCTATTCCGACAATGACAACTGTGTTGTCGCCGAGGCGCTGGAGATCGACAAGACCACCGCAGGCGAGCTGGCCGGCAAGAAAGTGGGTGTGCCGATCGGTACCGCTGCGCATTATAACTTCCTGTCGCAGATGTCGCATTTCGGTGTTGATATCGGCTCGATGGAAGTCGTCGATATGGCGCCCGCGGACGGCGCGGCAGCTTTTGCCCAGGGCAATCTGGACATGGTCTGCGGCTGGGGCGGCGCGCTGCGGCGGATGCTGGAGCATGGCAATGTGCTGCTGACCGGCGCCGAGAAGGAAGAACTGGGTATTCTGGTGTTCGATGTAACCAGCGCACCGGCAGGGTTCATCGCTGAGGACAGCGAGCTGCTGAGCAAATTCCTGAAAGTGACCGCAGATGCCAACGCAATGTGGAACTCGGGTGATCACAAGGACGAGATGCTGCCGGTGATTGCCAAGGATGCCGGTATGGACCTGGGTGATGCCGAGGCCACAATTGCCACCTTCAATTTCCCCTCGGCTGAGGAGCAGCTTACCGAAAAATGGCTGGGCGGCGGCGCTCAAAGCTTCATGAAGGGCGTGGCGGATGTGTTTGTGAATGCGGGGAGCATCGAAGCGGCGCTGGATTCCTATGATGGTGCTGTTGACAGTGCGCCGCTGGACGCCGCGCTGAACTGAGTCGCTATTGACTAACTGAGATGAACGGCCCGGTCACCGGGCCGTTTGCATCCGCGGCTGAAGCAGGAAGGGGGAGAGATGTCAGGATTGGACATCAAGGGTGTCTCTATGCGTTTTGATCTGCCCAATGGCAGTTCGGTACAGGCGCTGAAAGACGTCTCATTGAGTTTAAAAGCGGGAGAGCTGATGTCGGTGCTGGGGCCTTCGGGTTGCGGCAAGACCACGCTCTTGAACATTCTGGCCGGGTTTCTGGCCCCGACGGAAGGGGCGATAGAATTGAACGGCCATGGTGTCACCGGGCCGGATGCCGAACGCGGCATGGTGTTCCAGAAAGGCGCGCTGTTTGAATGGATGAACGTGCGCGACAACGTGGAATTCGGGCCGCGCATGAAAGGCATGGCGCGGGCGGAACGGGAGAAGATCTCGGACCGGCTGCTGGATATCGTCGGCCTGCAGGATTTCAAGGAAAAGGCGGTTTACGAGCTGTCGGGCGGGATGCAGCAGCGTGTTGCCTTGGCCCGCTGCCTGGCCAATGAGCCGGATGTGATCCTGATGGACGAACCGCTTGGCGCGCTGGACGCGCTGACGCGGGAGAAGATGCAAGGCCTGGTGCTGAAGCTGTGGAAGGAGACCGGCAAGACCATCATCCTGATCACCCACTCGGTGGAGGAGGCACTGCTGCTGGGCGAGCGGCTGATCGTGATGGCGCCGCGTCCCGGCCGTATTCACCGCGAATACAACCTGCCCTTCGCGGAACGCGGGGTGAATGCCGATCTGCGCGACGTCAAAAAATCCGAAGGATTTGCCGAGACCCGCGATGAGATCCTCTCGATGATCTGGGAAATGGAAGAGGAGATCATGGGCCGGACGGAGCAAGTTGCATGACCGTACTTGTTTTCTATATCGCACTGTTCGCCGGTGCTTTCTTTCTGGTTCAGCTGATCCGCAAGGGGATGCAGTCGCAGCAGGACTTTACCAGCTTGAAAACCGTAACGTTTGGCGATGAAAGCGCCGTGACGCCGGACCGGGCTGCCTCGATCATCTCGGTCCTTGTGATTTTTGTGATCTGGGCGGCCTTTACCGGCTCCAAGCTGCTTCCCATTCATGTGCCAGGGCCCTTCACCGGCGAAACCACATTCACCTATACTTTGGAGAATGCTGACGGGGCAACTGATGACGCAGACATCACGGTCAGGGTGGCCGGGTTTGGCGAAGAAAGCCCCAAGTTTGAGGTGGAGCCCGGTGACGGCTTTGCCAAGAACGATGCGCTGGCGGCACAGGCCGGGCGCTCCACCACTCTGATTTTTGACCGCAATGACGAGGTCAAGCGCAAGGAAGGCGCAAAGATCGTCGCAATCAACGGCGAACCCATCGGCCCCGGAAAACAAGTGGACGCAGGCGATGGTACGGTGACGCTGACCGGAAAAGGAGCAATCAGTTTTGCTCCGCATAGCGGGTTGCAGATGAACCCGATCTGGCTGCCGGCACCGGAAACGGTGGTGGCGCGGTTCTTTGAGATTGCCTCGGAAGGTTATCAGAACTTTTCGTTGTGGCAGCATTTGGGCTGGTCGCTGACACGGGTGATCGTGGGTTTTGTGACCGGGGCGATCGTCGGCATTCCGCTGGGTTATGCCATGGGGCTGTCAGGCTGGTTCCGCGGCTGGTTCGACCCGATCGTCGAATTCATGCGCCCGGTGCCGCCCTTGGCGCTGATCCCGCTGGTGATCATCTGGTTCGGCATCTGGGAAACCGGCAAGATCGTGCTGCTGTTCCTGGCCGCACTCTGGATCATGACGATTGCGGCGCGGGCCGGGGTTTCGGGGGTGAACATCTCGAAAATCCACGCGGCCTATTCTCTGGGCGCGTCCAAGTGGCAGATCATGCGCCATGTGATCGTGCCGAATTCGCTGCCGGAGATCTTTACCGGCGCGCGGGTGGCAATGGGCGTTTGCTGGGGCACCGTTGTGGCCGCGGAACTGGTTGCTGCACAGAAAGGCGCAGGCATGATGATCATTGCCGCCTCAAAGTTCCAGCTGACGGATATCGTGATCATGGGGATCGTGCTGATTGGCATCATCGGATATGGCATCGACATTCTGATGCGTCAGGCGGAGAACTGGCTGGTGCCATGGAAGGGCCGCAGCTGACGCAAGTGTCCGCTTTGCAATAGAAAACGCCCGGAGAATTCTCCGGGCGTTTTGCTGTCTGGAGAGAGGTCTAGCCCCGGATACGGTCGAAGCCCGGATCATAAGGGGAGGGGGCGATAACCGTGGCTGCCACCAGATCGCCGCAGAGGTCGAGCTGCATGGTGCTGCCTTCGGTTGCCAGTGCCGGGTCCACAAAAGCATAAGCCAGGTTCATCCCTACCCGGTGGCCCCAATCGCCGGATGTTACCGTGCCCACGACCTTGCCGTCTTGCATCAGCGAGGCGCCGCCATGGGCCGGGGCGTGGCTGGCATCAATACGCAGTGTGACCAGTTTTTTGCGTGCGCCTTCGGTTTGGCGTTTTTGCAGGGCCTCCTTGCCGATGAAATCACCCTTTTCCAGCTTCACGAACCGGTCCAGCCCGGTCTCAAACGGGTCGAATTCGGTGATCAAGTCTGCCTTCCAGTGCAGGAAACCTTTTTCCATCCGCATCGACTCTACCGCGCGGGCGCCGAAGAGTTTCAGCCCGTGTGCCTCGCCCGCCTTGCGCAGGGCCAGGTAGGCTGCGTAAAGCGAGGCGTTGGGGACGTGGATTTCATAGGCCAGCTCGCCGGAGAAGCTGACGCCCATCACTGTGGCGGACGCAAAGCCGATGAAACATTCGCGCACCGACAGCCAGGGGAAGGCCTCAGCCGACCAGTCGCCCCGGGCGCAGGTTGAGAGCACGCCCCGTGCCCGGGGGCCGGCCAGGACCAGGATGGTCTGGTCGTTGGTGAGAGAGCGGATTTGCACGTCCTCGTCTTTTTGGATGTGCCGGGAGAGCCAGTCCATGTCGTGGAGTTCGCTGGCGGCGGCGGAGCCGTACCAGACCCGCTCCGGCCCGCGGTCCGAGGCGGGGAGATTGGCCACTGTGGCCTCGCCCTTGATCATGCCATGGTGGTTCAGCAGGTAGCCGAGACCGACCCGGCCCGCGCGTTTGGTGACGGTGCCGCAGAACATCCGGTCGAGAAAGCTGTGCCGGTCCGCGCCGGTGATCTCAAACCGGTTGAAGCCGTTGACCTCGGCCAGGCCGGCGTTGTCCTGAACGTTCCTTACTTCCGCCGCGATCACCTCGAAGGCTTCGTCGAAGTTGAAGGACAGCGATGGGTGGAAGTCCGGCGCGGGTTTGATGTAGTCGACCCGCTCCCAACCGTTCACCACGGTGAACTCGGCGCCTTCGGCGGCCAGCACTGGCGTCAGCGGCGTGGTCTTGGCCGGGCGGCCCGCCGGGCGGTGCTCATGCGGGAAGTGGAAGCGGAATTCGTTCTGGTAATCCTCGATCGCCTTCAGCGCGGTCAGCTCTGCATTGGTGTGGCCGGTGAAGCGGCGCGGATCAAGGCACCAGGTGTCGTATTGCGCCTCGCCATGCACGATCTGCTGCGCCAAGAGCCAGCCGTGGCCGCCGCCTTCACCCAGACCGGCCCGCAGGCCAATGATGCAAAAGGCGTTGCGCTTGCCAGGGATAGGGCCGACAAGGGGCGCCCCGTCGATGGTATAGGTGATCGGGCCGTTGACCACGGTGTGAATGCCGGTTTCCATCAAGGCTGGCATCCGGGCAAAAGCGCCTTCCAGCACGTCGGTGACCCGGTCCAGATCATCGGGGCACAGGGCGTTCACGAAATTCGGGTCGATCCCGTCCATACCCCAGGTCTTGCAGTCCTGTTCGTAGAAACCCACCAGCAGGCCGTTTTTTTCCTGGCGGCAGTAATAGTCGCTGATCGGGCACCGCAACAGCGGCATCCGGTGTCCCGTGTCTTTGATCGCGGGGATCTCTTCGGTCAGGAAATACTGGTGCTCCATCGAGGCGACGGGGTGGTGCACACCCATCATGGCGCCAACCTCGTTCACCCGGTAGCCGCAGGCGTTCACCACGATATCGCAGTCTATGTCGCCGTGTTCGGTATGCACGGTCCAGGTGTCGTCCTTATGCTGTGTCAGGGCGGTCACCGGCGTGTTGCGGTAGACCTCGGCACCGGACTTGCGGGCACGCCGCGCCAGCGCCTGGCACAGCTGGGCCGGGTCGATGTCGCCGTCCAGCGGGTCCCACAGGCCGCCGATCAGGTTATCGGTGGAGATCAGCGGGTGGCGGCGGGCGCATTCCTCAGCGTCGATCACCTCGAACCCCACCTCCATGCCGCGCGCCATGGAAGTAAAGTGGCGGTAGCCCTGCATTTGCGCTTCGGTATTGGCCAGGCGGATACCGCCGTCGCCGTGGTGGTAGTTGATCGGGTAATCCGGGTCTTCCGCCAGTTCCTTGTACAGGTTGATCGAGTGGGTCTTGAGGCCGACCATGGTCTGGTTCATGCCGAAATTCGTGACCTGTGCCGCTGAATGCCAGGTGGTGCCGCTGGTCAGTTCGTTGCGTTCGACAAGAACGACGTCGCTCCAGCCTTCCTGAGTGAGGTGGTAGAGGGTGGAGCAGCCTGCGATGCCGCCGCCGATCACCACAACCTTGGTGCGCGATTTCATGAAAGGGACCTCCCGATGGATTTTGCATGACTAAGCGCCCGGTCAGCGCAGGCTGCAATGCAGGGGAGTGTAATTATCAAAAATTCGAAAACTTTATTGAGTAAACTGCTAGTTTTGCTCCTGTGATTGCTTGCCGGCGGCTGCGGCGGGAACATTGGGGCAAGATTTACCTCAGGAGGTCACAATAATGGCAGAGCAGCGAGCCAAACGGGGCGGACGCCGGGAGCGTTTGGCGCAGAGGGCGGCAAAGCCTGCCGTGGATCCCTGTCCGCCGGGCCAGATCGGCGGGGCCTATAAGCCGCTGATCCCTGAGGAACTGGAGCGGGTTTACTCCACATCACTGGAATTGCTGGCCAAGCTTGGCATGGGGGAAGTTCCGCCCCGGCTGTACGCCGATCTGCTGGCGGCAGGGGCGCAGGACAACGGTGCCGGCCGGGTATTGTTCCCGCCGCAACTGGTGGAACAGGCGATTGACCAGGCTGCCAAGACGTTTGTTCTGCACGGACGCGATGACCGCCGCTCAATCACGGTGGGCGGCAATGCAGTGCATTTCGGCACCGGCGGCGCGGCAGTGCAGACACTGGATATGGAAAGCGGGGTGTACCGGCCTTCGACGCTGACTGACCTGCATGATTTCACCCGGCTGCAGGATACTCTGGCCAATGTCAGCTGGTTCACCCGCTGCTGTGTGGCGACAGATGTGCCGGACACCTACGATCTGGACGTGAACACGGTCTATGCGCTGCTGAAGAACACCACCAAACCGGTGGCGACGTCGTTTACGCTGGCAGAGCATGTGGCGCCGATTGTGGAGATGCTGGATATCGCTGCAGGCGGTCCGGGGGAGTTCTCCAAGCGCCCCTTCGTCAAGGCGCATATCAGCCCGGTCATCTCTCCTATGCGTTATGGCGAGGATGCGGTGGACGTTGTCTATGAATGCATCAAACACAACATTCCGATGTCCTGTATCACCGCGGCCCAGGCAGGGGCAACGGCGCCCGCGACGCTGGCAGGGTTTCTGGCGCAGTCGCTGGCCGAAACCCTGGCCAGCCTGGTGATGGTCCACGCGATCCAGCCGGGTTTCCCGATGGTGTTCTCCAACTGGCCTTTGGTAATTGATTTGCGCACCGGGGCGTTTTCCGGCGGCAGCGGCGAGACGGCGGTTCTGAATGCAGCCTCGGCGCAACTGTCGAACTGGCTGGGGCTGCCCTCAGGGGTGGCATGCTCAATGACCGATGCCAAGGCGATTGACGCGCAATACGGGGCTGAAAAAGGGCTGACGTCGCTGGCGGCAGCGCTGGCGGGGGGCAACCTGATCTATGAAAGCTCGGGCATGACAGCGTCTCTTCTGGGGGCAAGTTTTGAAGGCTTCGTGCTGGATGACGAGATGCATTCCCACACCTACCGCGCCCTGCGCGGGATTGAGGTGAGTGAAGAAAACATCGGGTTCGAGGCGATCTGCGCGGCGGTGCTGGGCGAGGGGCATTTCCTGGGCGGTCAGCATACGCTCGCGGCAATGGAGCGGGATTACTTCTACCCGGCGATAGCGGACCGGGACGAGCCGCGCACCTGGGCGGAAAAGGGCGGACTGGACGCCTGGGCACAGGCGCGGGTGCGGGCACAGGAAATACTGCAGACCCATCAGCCCGCGTATCTGACTGCAGAGCAGGACCGGGAAATACGGGCGCGCTTCAAGATCTACTAAGAGGCCGGGCGGTCAAGAGATCAGGGTGAAGCTGTCCGCAAGCCAGGGCGCGCTTTGCTGGAACGGTTTTATCGCGTGGTCGGCAATCAGCGTGCGCATCCGGTTGTCGACCAGATCAAGAATCGAGCGCGAACAATCCGGCGTCGAAACGATGGCCAGGGTGCGCGAGAAGCTTTTGCCCGGAAACGCGACCATTTGCAGCTTGGGCTGGAACAGTTTGGCGCGGGAAAACAGCAGCGGCGTGGTGATCGTCCAGCCGGCACCCGCTGCGACCATGGCCATCAGTGTCTGATTGCTGGCGCATTCGAACCTGTGCGGCAGCGACAGGCCCATGCGCCGCAACTGGGTTTCGATCTGGCGGGATATGATCTGGTTGCTGGCAAAGCGCAGGAAGGGCAGCGTGCTGCGGCCTTCGATAACCTCCTGCAGCATGGGTTCGCCTGATTTAGGCAGCACCGCAACAAAGGGATCGCGCAGCAGCGGCCTGTCCTGCAGATCGCGCAAACGTTCTGGCGGGGTGGTGGTGATGCCCAGATCCAGCTGCCGGTCACGCAGCATGGCCAGTACCGCATGGCTGGAATCGGTCTGATACATGAAATCGCAGCGCGGCATGCTGGCGGACAGGAATACGGCCAGTTCAGGGATTATGTCGCTGTCAAAATCCTCAATCGTGCCAAGCCGAAGATAGCTGGCCTCGGAAATGTTTCCGGCCGAAGCCTCGGCCTTGGCCTTGCGGATCGTGTGCAGCGCATCGCCGATGCTGCGCAGGAAAACCTGGCCCTTGGGTGTCAGAACCATGGGGCGGCGGCTGTGGTTGAACAACTCCACCCCCAAATGATCCTCGAGATTGCGCAGATGGTGCGAGATGGTGCTGACCGACAGGCCGGTCTCCTCGGACACTTCCTGCAGAGACCCTTTGCGGGCAGTGATCTGAAACAGTTCAAGCCCTTTCAGGCTCAGATCTTTGCGGGCGGAGTGGCTAGGCATCGGATACCTCTCCCACAAATCTGCGGCTGCGTCATGAGGCGTTTATTGGATTTCCGCCAATTGGTGGCAAAATGCTGAAGTCCAGGGCCTGGCCGATTGCGCTTGGGCTGCTGCACATGCAATCCGCTCCCTGCGCAGCTGCTGAGCGCGCCCGCGCGGTAAATGCCGCTGCCTTGTAAAGGGTTTATGAACATTGACGCCTCGCGCCGACGGGCGCACACTGCAGCCACAGCGATGGTTTTTTTAGCCGATGCATTGTCGTGGAGGATATTTAACTGCACCGAAACTGGCGTTATGCAAAACCGGATTGCGAAAGCTCTGGCCTTATCAGTTTTGAAAACTGTCACTGTAGGCGGGGCGTCTGACTCCGCAAGGTTTCACGGTTGAAACAATAAGAACAACAAACAACAGTCCAAAGGGAGATAACTGGATATGACAGCAAAGACTTCAATCAGCCGCCGCACGGTACTGAAAAGCGCAGGTGCAGCGGCACTGGCGGCGCCGCTTTACTCAAAAAGCGCACTGGCGTCATCGGGCGAAGTGAACATCCTGATGTGGTCGGACTATCTGCCGCCCGAATTCATCGCGGGCTTCGAAGCCAAGACCGGGATCAAGGTGAACTACACCGGTATCGGTTCCAACGAAGAAATCATCAACAAGATGAAGGCCACCAAAGGCCAAGGCTTTGACATCGTTTCGCCGACCAACAACCGCTCGCTGCAGTGGGGGCCGCTGGAGCTGCTGAAGCCGTTCGACATGAATAAGGTCAATGTCGACGCGGTGAACCCGGCGATGGCCAAGATCGGCACCGACGCCTGGAACTTTGGCGGTTCGGGCGTGCATTGGCTGCCGCATATCTGGGGCACCGAAGGCATTGCCTACCGCACCGACAAATGGCTGCCGGCGGGCGACGCCCCGTCTTATGGCGATGTCTGGTCGGAAGAAAATGCCGGCAAGACCATGGGCCGGGCGCATTCGATGATGCTGGGCGCGGGTCTCTACATGGAAGCCTCGGGCGAGATGGAGCCGGGCTCGATCTGGGCGGCTTACGACGACGAGGAAACCATGCGCAAGGTCTGGGGCCAGGTCACCGACTGGTGCGTGGCGCGCAAGAACCGGATCAAGCTGATCTGGAACGATGCGGACACCCAGAAAAACGGCCTGTTGAACGAGGGTGTTGTGGTTGGCCAGACCTGGGACGGCCCGCCGCTGGCGCTCAAGTCTGCTGGCGAACCGGTTCACTATCAGGCACCGGTCGAAGGCGCGATGGCTTGGGTCGACGGCATCTCGATGCCGGTTGGCGCCAAGAACGAAGAGCAGGTTTATGCCTTCATCTCCTATGCTTACGAGCAGGAACCGGCAGGCAAGGCAATCGACAGCCATGGCTATAACTCGCCGGTTCTGGGCGCTGACAGCCATTCGGGCGATGTCTACAAGAAGAACTTCGCCGAAGCCTATCCGGGCAACTCGCTGGCCAATCTGAACCCGTGGCCGGCCGAGGCGCCGTGGTATGCGGACGTGCGGACCGAGTTCGTCAACAAGTTCAAAAGCGCCTAAGCGAAGCGCCTGATCATGCGGGCCTCCGGGAGATCTATCCCGGGGGCCGGTTCCGTGCCGCAGGCAGCCAGCCGGAGCGGCGCCTTCAACAACAATACAAGGGAAGCAGGTCTTGCGGGGCCGGTGGAGCGCCACCGGAATGGGGATCTGCACCCTGGGGAGAAGCCAAATGAGTGCTGGGGTCGGCGTTGATCTCGAGAATCTTTGGATCCGCTTCGGTGACTTTGTCGCCGTGCGCGATGCCAATGTGAACATCAATGGAGGGGATTTCTTCTCCTTCCTGGGGCCCTCGGGCTGCGGTAAAACCACCATCCTGCGGGCGGTCTCAGGCTTTCTTGAGCCCAGCGACGGCCGGGTGCTGATTGGCGGTAACAACATGAAGGGGATCGGGCCGAACAAGCGCCCGACCGCGCTGATCTTCCAGAACCTGGCGCTGTTTCCGCTGATGAAGGTCTGGGAAAACATCACCTTCTCAATGGAGATCAAGGGCGCCTCGGCCAGGGAACGGCGCAAACGCGCGGATGAGCTGTTGGACATGATCGCGCTGCCGGGGCAGGGCGACAAGCTGCCCTCCGAACTGTCTGGCGGCCAGCGTCAGCGGGTGGCGATCGCGCGCGCCTTGTGCGCCGAACCGGATGTGCTGCTGCTTGATGAACCGCTGTCGGCGCTCGACCTCAAGCTGCGCCAGCACATGCGCACAGAGCTGCGCGAAATCCAGCAACGGGTCGGCATCACCTTTATCTACATCACCCACGACCAGGGCGAGGCGCTGACCATGTCCGACAACATCGCGGTGATGAAGGCGGGGGTGATCGACCAGATCGGTGACGGCAAGACCATCTACAACGACCCCGCCACCGCCTTTGCCGCGTCTTTTGTGGGCGAAAACAATGTTTTCCGCGGCAAGGTGAAGCGGGTGATGGGCGACGAGGCTCTGATCGCCACCAACCGGTCAGGCGATCTGGTGGCGCGGATTTCCACCGCCAACCAGGGTCGCATGAAAGAAGGCGACGAGGCGATGATGTTCATCCGCCCCGAGGCCTTTGCGCTGGCGCCCCAGGGCGCCGCGGGCGACCATTTCGTGACCGCACGCGTCAACCACGAGGAGTTCGAGGGCAATAGCTTCAATATCTTTATGGAAGGCGACGGCGGCAAAGAGCTGAAGGTATCAATCCCCAACCTGGGCCAGTCCTTTGATGACCACACCGGCCAGAATATCACCCTGGAATACGAGACGAAAAACGCCGTCTGTGTTCCTGCCGGTGAGCTGGCCGCGGAATGAGGAGGCCCATGTCATGCCAAGCTTCCTGAGGGAGTTCTTCAAACGCAACGGTGTCGGCATGGGCAGTCTGATGCTGGGTCTGGTCCTGTTCTGGACCATCGGCTTGATCATCCTGCCGCAGCTGTCGATGCTCGACTTTTCCTTCCGTCCCAACCTTCCGCCGCCAGAGATCGGCGGCCCCAAGGACGTCTATACGGTCGAGAACTACAAATACCTGGTGTTCGGGCCGGAAGGCGGCAGCCAGAGCTACAACGCCGTCGACCTCAATGTGTTCTTCCGCACCCTGGTGGCAGCGGTCTGCGTCACCATCTTCAACCTGATCCTGTGTTATCCAATCGCCTATTACCTGGCCCAGACCAAGGGCAATCACATCCGCATCTTTGCGCTGATGCTGATCATTCCCTACTGGATCAACGAAATTCTGCGGGCCTTTGCGCTGCGCATCATCTTCGGCGAAACAGGCGTTCTTAATAACATGCTGGTGGGGCTGGGGATTTTCGACACCCCGTTTGACTTTATCCGCAATGACATCGCGCTGTATGCGGGTCTTGGGTACGCCTATATCCTCTTGATGATCTTCCCGATCTACAACGTGATCGAAAGCCTCGACCGCAACCAGATCGAGGCGGCGCGGGACATGGGGGCAAGCTGGACCAAGATCCACCAGCGGGTTGTAATCCCTTATGCCAAGCCGGGCATTTCCTCGGGCTGCACCATGGTGTTCATGCTGTCCGCCGGTGCGCTGGCGGCGCCGCAGATCCTGGGCGGTCCATCGTCCCTGTGGTTCACGCAGCTGATCTATCAGCAGTTCAATGACAACTCCGACTGGCCGCAGGGCGCGGCGTATGCGGTGGTTCTGCTGGTCACCTGTATCCTGCTGGTGCTGGCCATCATGCGCCTGTTCAAGGTGAACATGGGGGATATCGGCAAATGAAGAATTTCTCCTTTATGCGCATAAGCCTTTGGGTCTATCTGGCGATCTTCTTTGCCTATCTTCTGGGGCCGCTGGTGATCATGTCGGCGACTGCCTTCAACTCACCGTCCTTCCCGCGGATGACCCCCTGGGAATGCCTGACGTTTGAATGGTTCTCGGCCCTGTTCCAGGACGAGCGGATTTTGAACGGGATCTGGAACTCGATCCTGGTGGGGGCGGGCACGATTGTGCTGTCGGTGGCGATGGGTCTGGCGGGGGCGCTGATGCTCACCCAGATCTGGCCCAAGCTGCGCGCGACCTATTACACCATTATCATCGCGCCGATCCTGATCCCCGGCGTGGTCATTGGTATCTCGACCCTGGTGTTCTGGGACCGGATCAACCGGATGCTGGGGCTGGGGGCGGACAGCTGGCTGTCGAACGGTCTGTTCCTGACCATCATTGGCCAGTCCACCTTTATTGCCAGCTACTGCATGCTGGTGCTGGTGGCCCGCCTGCAGCGTTATGACATTGCGCTGACCGAGGCAGCACTGGATCTGGGTGCCACCCATGCCCAGGCCTTCCGCAAGGTGCTGCTGCCGTTCATGCGGCCGGCCATCGCTTCGGCGGCGGTGCTGGCATTCCTGGCATCGTTCGAGAACTACAACACCACCACCTTCACCTTCGGTGAATACCCGACGCTGACCATCGAGCTGGCGCAGAAGGTGCGCTATGGCATCACCCCGGCGATCTCGGCCCTGGCCTTTATCATCGTGGTGCTGACAGTGTTTGCGGCGCTGGCGAACGAGGCCGGCATCCGCCGCAAGGAACTGGTCGCAGCTGCCCGCAAAAAGGCAACGGTGGAGGAGTTGGAAAGCGGCAAGCTGCGGCTGCCGGGCTTCCTCAGCTCCAATGTCGCGGCGGTGGCGCTGGTGGTTGTCGCCTGCGCAACGGTGGCAGTTGTGGGGACTGCCACGGTCTACAATCCGCAGCAGTGTATCGCTGACGTTCAGGAACAGAAGCGCCTGGAGGCAGACGAGCGCATCCAGGAGTTGCGCCGCCAACGCGATCTGCGCCGGCAGCAGCAACTGGAAGAGCAGGGCGAAGCTGCACCGCAAAGCGCACCGTCCACCGGCACCGGCAACAACTCCGGCTTCGGCGGCGTCTTTGCGCCCGGCAGCCTGTCGGGGGACGAAGAAGATGGCGCGGAGGCAGAGCAGGAACCGCAGGGCAACAGCTCCGGTTTCGGCAATGTCTTTGACCCTGGAGCCCTCTCCAACGACGGCGAGGACAGCGGATCAGGGAACTGAACCGGTCCCAAACAGACAAAAGGCGGCCTTAGGGCCGCCTTTTTCATGACGGATCCAGCTTGTTCTCAGCCAGTTTGTTCTCAGGCGGCGGATCCTGCCGGGTGGCTGTCCGCGTAGTATTCTTTGCGGAAAGCCAGCGGGCTGGTCTTGTATTCGCGCTTGAACCATTCGGTGAGGTTGCTGCGCGAGCCAAAACCGGTAGCGGCGACAATCTCGGTCAGCGGCAGGGTGGTGTGCAGCAACAGCTGGCGGGCCTTCTCGATCCGCAGCTTGCGATAGGCGGCCAGCGGGCTGGTTCTGGTTTTTTGCTGAAAACGGCGCTCCAGCTTGCGCGGAGAAACGCCGGCCTGCTGGGCTATATCGCGGATCAAAAGCGGCTCTTCGAGGTTCTGCTGCATCAGGTCGAGGATTTTGACGATCAGCGCGTCGCCGCCGGCGGTCTGGCGCAGTTGCAGCGATATTCTGGATTGCTCCGATGCCGGGCCAAAGGCCAGGCCGAGATAGTCGCAGACCGCATCGGCGATGAACGGGCCGCGGTCGGCGCGCAGGAATCCGGCCAGCAGGCGCAGGGCGGCAAAGCTGCTGACGGCAGTATTGATGCGGCCAGCAGCGGTGGTCAGTGTGCCTGCCGGGGCGCAGGTCAGCTGCTCTTCCTCTGCGGCGGCGGCAAAATTCGAATGCACAGCGGTCTCGAAGGCCGCCTGCAAGCCGGACTCGGCCAGCAGAAAGATGGCACTGCCAGCAAACAGGCAGCGTTGGGCCTGGCGGCAGATCCGCTGCAGGCTGGCCTTTTCACCTGAGTTGAGCGGCCATCGGCTGGAGATACCGCCGAGGAAAATGACCGTCTGCGGTTTCCAGCCCGCGGGCACGGCACGCATTTGCGAGCTGAGGTTGCGCACGGCGGTGCGGTAGCCGCTGTCGGGAAACAGATCATTGGCGGCGCGGAAAACTTCGCAAATCATCTGCGCCGCGGCAGGGGGTTCCGACTGCGGCAGGATGATTTCGACGTCGTGGAAGCGGGCGTGTGCCGCGCTGTCAGCGGAGTGCTGGGAAGCTGGCACGGTCAGCGGTTCGAGACGGGACATCATTCTCTCCTCTGAGCGGGTCATGCGGGGACTGCGGCCGCTGAAGCGCGGCGGCAGGGTGCCCCGCCGGACAGGCCGGCAGGGCGGGAGGCCTGAAGGATCAGGCTTCGTTTTCTTCGTAATCCGACATCGGCGGGCAGGTGCAGATCAGGTGACGGTCGCCATAGGCGTTGTCGACCCGGTTCACAGCCGGCCAGTATTTGTCGACGCCGAGGTTGCCGGGAGGGAAGCAGGCCTGTTCGCGGCTATAGGGACGGTCCCATTCACCCACCAGGTCGCGCACCGTGTGCGGCGCGTGCTTCAGCGGGTTGTTTTCGGGATCGATCTTGCCGTCGATGATGTCCTGCGCCTCCGAGCGGATTGACAGCATGGCGTCGCAGAAGCGGTCCAGCTCGTCCTTGGGCTCGGATTCGGTCGGTTCCACCATCAGCGTGCCCGCCACCGGCCAGGACATGGTCGGGGCGTGGAAGCCCGAGTCGACCAGACGCTTGGCAACATCGTCCACCGTGACGTTGCCGTCATCTGCCAGCGGACGGGTGTCCAGGATGCACTCATGCGCCACACGGCCCGTTTCCGAGGTGTAGAGGATCTTGTAGGCATCTTTGAGGCGTGCAGCGATGTAGTTGGCGTTCAGGATCGCCACTTTGGTCGCCTGGGTCAGGCCTTCGCCGCCCATCAGCAGGCAGTAGGCCCAGGATACCGGCAGGATCGAAGGCGAACCGAACGGCGCTGCCGAAACCGGACCCACGGCAGTGCCGTATTCCGGGTGGCCCGGCAGATGCTCGGTCAGGTGCGCCTTGACGCCGATCGGACCCATGCCGGGGCCGCCGCCGCCGTGCGGAATGCAGAAGGTCTTGTGCAGGTTCAGGTGCGAAACGTCGCCGCCGATCTTGCCCGGCTGTGCGAGGCCCACCATGGCGTTCATGTTGGCACCGTCGATATAGACCTGACCGCCATGCTCGTGGGTGATCTCACAGACTTCCTGCACGGTGTCTTCAAACACACCATGGGTCGAAGGGTATGTGATCATGCAAGCCGCGAGATTGTCCGAGTGCTTTTCAGCCTTGGCGCGGAAGTCGGCGACATCGATGTTGCCTTTTTCATCCGCAACAACCGGAACCACCTTGTAGCCAACCATCTGTGCCGACGCCGGGTTGGTGCCATGTGCGGAGGTTGGGATCAGGCAGATGTTGCGGTGCGCTTCGCCGCGCGACGCGTGGTAGCTGCGGATGGTCAGAAGGCCCGCGTATTCGCCCTGCGCGCCGGAGTTTGGCTGCTGGGAAATCGCGTCATAGCCGGTGATCTGGCACAGCTTGTCGTTCAGATCGGCGATCATCTGATGATAGCCCTGCGCCTGATCTTCCGGGCAGAAGGGGTGCAGGTTGCCGAATTCCGGCCAGGTGACCGGGATCATTTCGATGGTCGCGTTCAGCTTCATAGTGCAGGATCCCAGCGGGATCATCGCACGGTCCAGCGCCAGGTCGCGGTCGGCCAGACGGCGCATGTAGCGGGTGATTTCTGCCTCGGCCCGGTTCTTGTGGAAGATCGGGTGGGTCAGATACTCGCTTTCGCGCAGCGCATAGTCGGGCAGACGGTAGGCGCGGTTTGCGACGCTATCGTCTTTCTTGTCGATGCCGAAGGCCGCCCAGACGGCTTCGATGGTCCCGGCGCGGGTCTGTTCGTCCAGCGAGATGCCGATGCGGTCTTCACCGACTTTGCGCAGGTTCACGCCGCGGGCAACGGCTGCTTCCATGACGGTTTTCTGCAGCGGGCCGACGTCGACAGTAATGGTGTCGAAGAAGACTTCCGGTTCCACCTTGAAACCGTTTTCTTCCAGACCGGCAGCCAGGCGCGAGGTCTTGCGGTGCACCGACTGGGCAATCGCCTTGATGCCGTCGGGGCCATGATAGACCGCGTACATCGAGGCGATAACCGCCAGCAGCGCCTGTGCGGTACAGACGTTGGAGTTGGCTTTTTCGCGGCGGATGTGCTGTTCGCGGGTCTGCAGCGCCAGGCGGTAGGCCTTGTTGCCGCGGGCATCGACCGAGACGCCGATGATGCGGCCGGGCATGGCGCGCTTCAGCTTGTCGGTGGTCGCCATATAAGCCGCGTGCGGGCCGCCGTAACCCATCGGAACACCAAAGCGCTGAGTCGAGCCGATGGCAATGTCAGCACCCATTTCACCCGGCGATTTCAGCAGCGCCAGCGACAGGATGTCGGCGGCAACAACGGCGATGCCTTTGTGCTCGTGGATGGCTTCGATTTCGGATGTGAAATCGCGCACATGGCCGTAAGTGCCGGGATACTGGAAGATGGCGCCAAAGACTGCGCCCGGATCCAGATCGTCGGGATCGGCCACGACCACGTCGATGCCCAAAGGCTCGGCACGGGTCTGGATCACGGCAACGGTTTGCGGGTGGCAGTTCTTGTCGACAAAGAAGGCGGCGTTGTTTGCTTTGGAGCGCGAACCGCGGTGCGCCATCGACATGGCTTCGGCAGCGGCGGTGGCTTCGTCCAGCAGCGAGGCGTTGGCGATATCCAGGCCGGTCAGGTCGCTGACCATGGTCTGGAAGTTCAACAGCGCCTCAAGACGGCCCTGGGAAATCTCCGGCTGATACGGGGTATAGGCGGTGTACCAGGCCGGGTTTTCCAGGATGTTGCGCAGGATCGGCGCCGGGGTGGTGGTGCCATAGTAGCCCTGGCCGATCAGCGTGGTCAGAACCTTGTTCTTGGAGGCCACTTCTTTCATGTGGAAGAGGGCGTCGCGCTCGGTCATTGCCGGGCCCCAGTCCAGCGCCTCTTTCTGGCGGATGGCGGGCGGCACGGTGGCGTCGATCAGCTCGTCCAGGGTTTTGAAGCCGATCACCTGCAGCATATCGGCCATCTCTTGCGGAGACGGGCCGATGTGGCGCCGGTTGGCAAAGTCATAGGCTTCGTAATCGGTAAGTTTGAAGGCCATTTAAAGCGCTCCTTTGAAAAGGTCACGTCCAGCCGGGCTTTTGGGGAGCCTCCGGCGGGGATATTTTCAGCCAGAAGAAGGGGCGGATCCGCGCAAGCGGCAGCGGATCCGCAGGCAGACTTAGCCGATCAGGGCCTTGTAGCCGTCCAGATCCATCAGATCGTCCAGCTGGGACGCGTCCGACAGCTTGATCTTGTAGATCCAGGCATCGCCTTCCGGGCTTTCGTTCAGGGCGCCGGGGTTGTCGGCCAGGGCTTCGTTCACCTCAACCACTTCGCCGTCCAGCGGCGCGTAGATTTCGGACGCCGCTTTCACCGACTCGATGACGCCGATCTCGCCGCCTTTTTCGAACTCGTCGCCGGTTTCGCGCTGCTCGACAAAGACAACTTCGCCCAGCTGGTCGGCGGCGTGCTGGGTGATGCCCAGGGTTGCCACGTCGCCTTCAACGGTGATCCACTCGTGGTCTTCGGAATAATAGGTGGCCATGTTGACTCTCCTGATGATGTCTTAGCGTTTGTAGTTCTGAGTGACGAAGGGCAGGGCGACGATCTCAGCCGGCTGCGCCTTGCCGCGGATGATGAGGTTCACCTTGGTGCCCGGCTGGGCGTGGTCTGCCGCAACATAGCCCATGGCGACCGGGCCGCCGACAGTGGGGCCGAAGCTGCCCGAGGTGATGGTGCCGAGAGTATCGCCGCCTTCGCTCTGGACTTCCACGCCCTGGCGGGCCGGTGCGCGGCCTTCAGGCTTGATGCCGACCAGTTTCTTGGCGGCACCTTCAGCCAATTCTTTTTGGATGCGGGCGGCTCCGGGGAAGCCGCCGTCTTCCTTGCGGCGCTTCTGGATGGCCCAGGACAGCGAGGCCTCAATCGGCGAGGTCGACTGGTCGATATCGTTGCCATAGAGGCAGAGGCCTGCTTCGAGGCGGAGGCTGTCGCGGGCGCCGAGGCCCGCGGGCTCGCAGTCGTCATGGGCCAGGAACAGTTTGGACACGCGAATGGCGTCCGCTTCCGGGATCGAGATCTCGTAGCCGTCTTCACCGGTGTAGCCCAGTCGCGAGATGCGGCATTCGACACCGCCGATATCTGCAAGGACGGTTTCCATGAACTTCAGCTCACGGGCCGCGGGGCACAGTTCGCCCACCACATCTTCAGCCTTGGGTCCTTGGACAGCAACCAGCGCGCGGTCGAAGATCTCGGTCACTTCGACGCCGTCCAGGTTTGCCTGCATATGCGGGATGTCCTGGTGGCGCAGCGCGGCGTTCACCACGACAAAATAGTGGTCGCCGGCATTGGAGACGATCAGGTCGTCCATGATGCCGCCGTCGTCATTGGTGAAGAAGCCATAGCGCGCCTTGCCCTCTTTCAGGGTTGCAAAAGCCTGGGGGCAGAGCGTTTCCAGCTTTTCGCCCACATTGTCGCCGCGCAGGATCACCTGGCCCATGTGGGAGACATCAAACAGCGCGGCTTTCTCGCGGCACTGTTTGTGCTCACCCATGATGCCCATGGGGTACTGAACCGGCATTTCCCAGCCGGCGAAATCGACGATCTTGCCGCCAAGCTCGACGTGCAGGTCATAAAGCGGGGTGCGTTTGGGTGCGTCGGTCATGACGGATGTCCCTTCTTGTAAAGTTCAGGCTCAGCCGCGGACAACCATGACCGTGCAATGCGCATTGCGCACGACGCGGGCCAGGTTCGGGCCGATCTCGTAGTTCGGGAACTCGCCTTCGGCAGAGGCCATGATGATCATGTCATAACCGTCCTTGTGGGCAAGTTTCAGGATCTCACGGTAAACGCTGCCTTCTTCGATCTGCACCGGTACATCGGAGGCATTATTCCGGGCCAGGATAGCTTCGACTGCGCCTTTGACATGCGCCTTGGCGCCAGAGCCGTAGCCCGCGGGCAGGTTGGGCAGCTGGACAATCTCGGGAATGACCGAAACAGCATGCAGTTCGGCGCCGTAGAACTTGGCCTGCTCCAGCGCGACGGGTAGAGCTTTCTTCCACGATTTTTGATCTGTGTGGTCAATCGGAAGCAGAATTTTGGTGGCCATCAGCCGTCTCCTCGAGATGTGGAATTCGGGTCAGGAACGGGGGGCCGTGACGGCCCCCCGTCGATGGTTATTCAGCTGCAGTGCCAGTTTCTTCCGACTTGCCGCCGGTGGCAAAGAACTCTTTCGTCAGTTTGAAGACGATCGGGCTCAGCAGGGCCAGGGCGATCAGGTTCGGAATGGCCATCATCGCGTTCAGCGTGTCTGCCAGCAGCCAGATGAAGCCGAGGTCCGCGGTGGCGCCGAAGTAGATCATCACGATCCAAAGCACGCGGTAAGGGATCAGCGATTTCACACCCAGCAGGAACTCGATACATTTCTCGCCGTAGAACGACCAGCCCAGGATGGTGGTGAAGGCAAAGATCGACAGGGCAACTGCGATCAGGGAGCCGCCGATGCCGGGCAGGGTGGTCTCAAACGCCAGCGAGGTCAGCGCTGCACCGGAAATCGCCTTGTACCCTTCGGTTTCACCGTTGGCCAGGAAATCGGCCACAGATGCATCCAGGGCGCCCGAAGCAATGATCGCCAGACCGGTGATCGAGCAGACGATGATGGTGTCGATGAAGGTCCCCAGCATCGCGATCAGGCCCTGGTTTACCGGACCTTTGGTCTCAGCAGCAGCATGAGCAATCGGAGCAGAGCCCAGGCCCGCTTCGTTCGAGAACACGCCGCGTGCGACACCAAAGCGGATCGCCAGCCAAACAGCCGCGCCAGCTGCACCGCCTTTTGCGGCCCAGGGCGTAAAGGCATAGGTAAAGACTTGGCTGATCGCATTGCCGATTGCACCGGCATTCAACAGCAGAACCAGCAGGCCTGCAATGATGTATGCAATCGCCATGAATGGAACCAGCTTACCGGCAACCGCACCGATGCGGGTGATGCCGCCCAGGATAACGGCTGCGGTCAGAACCATCAGGATTACGCCGGTGACCGAGGTGTTGACGCCAAAGTTTGTTTCCAGAACCTGCGCCACACCGTTGGCCTGAACACCGTTGCCGATGCCGAAAGCAGCCACACCGCCGAACAGTGCGAATGCAACGCCCAGCCAGGCCCATTTCGCGCCGAGGCCGTTTTTGATGTAGTACATCGGGCCGCCGACGAAGTTGCCCAGCTCGTCCTTCTCACGGTATTTCACTGCGCAGACGGCTTCGGCGTATTTGGTGGCCATGCCGACCAGAGCCGTCATCCACATCCAGAACAGCGCACCGGGGCCGCCCAGGAACACGGCGGTGGCGACACCTGCGATGTTGCCGGTACCGATGGTGGCCGACAGCGAGGTCATCAGCGCGTTGAACGGGCTGATCTGGCCTTCGCCCTGACCTTCACGGCCTTTGAACAGCAGGCTGAAGCCAGTGCCGATTTTCAGGATCGGCATGAACTTCAGGCCTACCTGCAGGAAAAAGCCGACTCCAAGTATCATGACGAGCATGGGTACACCCCACACGATACCATTTAGCCAGCCTACTGCTGAGTTTAACGCTTCCATGGGTCTCCTCCCGCTTGCGTTTTAGTTAAATACCCTTTGCCAAAGCCATCTGACGGGCCTCTTTCAGGGCGGCAAAGTCTTCATCCGCGTGGAACGATGAACGGGTCAGCGGCGTGGCCGACACGTGCAGAAAGCCCTTGGACCGGGCAATCTGTTCCAGCTGCGCGAATTCCTCCGGCGACCAGAAGCGGTCGATCGGGTGATGCTTGGGAGTGGGCTGCAGGTACTGGCCCACGGTCAGAAAGTCGACCTGAGCGGCGCGCAGATCATCCATCACCTGGCGCACATCGTCCAGGGTCTCGCCGAGACCGACCATAATGCCCGACTTGGTGAACAGCTGCGGATTGGCGCGTTTGGCGTCGTCCAGCAGCCGCAGCGAGGTGTAATAGCGCGCACCGGGGCGCACGCGCGGGTACAGCCGCGGCACGGTTTCCAGGTTGTGGTTGAACACGTCAGGCGCCGCTTCAAAGACCGCATCAGCCGCTTCGCCCTTGCCCAGGAAATCCGGGGTCAGCACCTCGATTGTGGTGCCGGGGTTCTGATGGCGGGTGGCGCGGATGGTCTGGGCGATGTGTTCGGCGCCGCCGTCCTCCAGATCATCCCGGTCAACGGAGGTGATCACCACATGGCGCAGACCCAGTTTCTTGACCGCGGCGGCAACCCGGCCCGGTTCAAACGCGTCCAGCGTGTCCGGCCTGCCGGTGGTTACGTTGCAAAAGGAACAGCCGCGGGTGCAGACCTCGCCCATGATCATCATTGTGGCGTGGCGCTTGGACCAGCACTCGCCGATATTCGGGCAGGCGGCCTCTTCGCAGACGGTTGCCAGATCATGCTCCCGCATCAGTTTGCGGGTCTCGTAATACTCAGGCCCTTCGATCTTCTTCTTGCGGATCCACTTCGGTTTGCGCGGGATCGCGCTGTCGGCCTTGTGGGCCTTTTCCGGGTGGCGGGGTCTTAGCTGGATCGTCATCTGGCATATCCCTCCGGATCAGGCGTGGATGGCGCGGCCAAGTGCATCAAGGCAGGCTTCTTTCACCGCCTCACCCATCGCAGGATGCGCGTGGCAGGTCCGTGCAACCTCCTCGATAGTAGCACCTTTTGTCATCGCAAGCACCAATTCGGCAATTAAATCACCGCCATGCGCGCCGCAGATATGGGCGCCGAGGATCCTGCCCCCGGGGGTGGCCAGCACTTTGACAGCGCCGTCGGTTTCGCCGGTGGAGCGCGCGCGGGAGTTGGCCATGAAGGCAAACTTGCCAGTGATGAATTCGATGCCGGCCTCTTTCAGGGTCTCTTCGGTCTGGCCGACGGAGGCAACTTCCGGGTCGGTGTACACCACGCCGGGCACGGTGTTGTAGTCCACATGGCCGTGCTCGCCTGCCATGATCTCGACACAGGCCACGCCGTCCTCTTCGGCCTTATGTGCCAGCATCGGGCCGGGCACGCAGTCGCCGATGGCAAAGATGCCGGGTACCGAGGTCTGGAAGGTTTCGTCCACTTCAATGAAGCCGCGGGTGTTAATGGAAACGCCCAAGGTTTCCAGACCCAGACCGCGGGTGACAGGCCGGCGGCCGATGGCGACCAGCACCTTGTCCGCCTCGATCTGCTCTTCCTTGTCCTTGCCCACGCGGTCCAGCGTCAGGGTCAGGCCGTTTTCGCCCTTTTCAATGGTCTTGAGCGCGCGGCCCAGCTGGAACTTCAGCCCGCGCTTGGACAGCGCCCGCTGGGACAGCTTGGCGATCTCGCCGTCGATGCCGGGCAGGATACGGTCCAGGTATTCCACAACCGTCACTTTGGATCCGAGGCGTGACCAGACCTGACCGAGTTCAAGCCCGATCACGCCGGCGCCGATCACCACCATATGCTCTGGCGCGGCTTCTAACGCCAGCGCACCGGTGCTGCTCAGCACATCCACCTCGTCGATGTCCGCGCCGGGGAGGGCGGCGGGTTCCGATCCGGTGGCAATGAGGATATTCTTTGCGGTGTAGCTGTCCTCGCCGACCTGCACCTGGCCGGGCGCCGGAATGCTGGCCCAGCCTTCGATGTGATCGACGCCGTTCTTTTTGAACAGGAAGGCGATGCCCTTGGTCAGGTCGCCGACAATCTTATCCTTGCGCGCCATCAGCGCGCCCAGGTCCAGGCTGGCGCCCTCAACGGCAATGCCATGCGCGGCCAGATGGGACAGTTCGGCATATTTGCCGGAGGAGGTCAGCAGTGCCTTGGAGGGGATGCAGCCAACGTTGAGGCAGGTGCCGCCCAACGATCCGCGGCCTTCGACGCAGGCGACTTTGAGACCCAGTTGTGCAGCACGGATTGCTGCGACATAACCGCCCGGACCGGCCCCGATCACGATCAAATCATATGTGCTCATGTGGTTTCTCCTCCGAAATGCGGCTCAGGACCGGCACGTATGCTTACGTATACGACGTTTCGTCTCCTATAGGAAACTTATTCCCTTTTGCAAACATAAAGTGCGGTCTCGGAAATTTTGACCCGTGAATACATCAAAGCTAAGCTGTTTGCGGAACAGGAGAATTTGCACGAATGGAACCAATTCCCTCAGAAGAAACAGGGCTGGGCCCGGAAGCGATGGAGGCTCCGGACGGCGAAGTCCTGGGGAAAATGATTCGCGACGCCCGCAAGGAAAAGGGGCTGACGCTGGAGGAAGCAGCGCGCGCGGCGGCCATTGGACGGTCGACTTTGTCGAAGATCGAGAACAACCAGACCCGTCCCAGTTTCGAGATCATCCGCCGCCTGATGCAGACGCTGGAACTGGAAACGCCGCAGTTGTTTGTGCAGTCCGGGCAAAGCGGCGTCACCGGGCGCCGGGATTTCACCCGCACCGGCCTGGGTGAGCACAAGGAAACTTCGACCTATGATCATGAACTGTTGTGCAGCGAGCTGACCAGCAAACGCATGGTGCCCTATATCAGCACCATCAAGGCGCGCGACGTGACCGAATTCGACAACTGGGTGCGCCACCAGGGCGAAGAGTTCATGTTTGTGCTGAGCGGCGAGCTGATCCTTTACACGGAACACTACCGGCCGCTTCGCATGGGGGCGGGGGACTCTGTCTATTATGACAGCGGTATGGGCCACGGCTGTGTGTCGGTCAGTACAGAAGACGCCAGGGTGCTGTGGGTGTCGCTGGAAGTGTGACGGGGAAGCCGCCCGGAGGTCCGTAAACACCGGCTGACGGTTAAGCCGCTTTTCCGGACGGGCAGGTTCACATACACCTGTCTGAAAGGAGAGGCATCGTGATGAAACTGGACCCGGCTGATATCTCAAAAGCTGCTTCGGCTTCCGCCGCAGTGTTTGAGGCGTTGCGCAGTGCGATCATCGACGGCCGGCTGGAGGAGGGTGAACCGCTCCGTCAGGAAGAAATAGCGCGCCGCTTCAACACCAGCCGGATCCCGGTGCGGGAGGCAATTTCGCGGCTGGAGGAATACGGGCTGGTTAAGACACAGCGCTTCAAGGGGGCGGTTGTTGCCGGGCTTTCGGCGGATGAGGCGGCAGAGATCTTTGATTTCCGCGCGCTGCTGGAGCCGGAGATCATCCGTGATGCGGTCCCGCGGATGTCACCGGAACTTCTGGCCAGCGCGCGGTTGCATTGCGAGGCTTTTGCCGGCTGCAAGAACCCGATGGAGTGGGGTGTTCTGAACCGGGAGTTCCACGACGCGCTCTACAGTGCCAGTGCGCTGACCTATTTTCGCGAAGCAGCCCGCAGCGCGATGGACCGGATCGACCGCTACATCCGTGCGCAGCTGGTCATGAGCGACGGTATGGAGCGTGCCGAGCGGGAGCACATTGCGATCCTGACGGCCTGCGAAGAGGGGGATGCCACTCGTGCTGCAGAACTGACCAAAGCGCATGTTCAAGCGGCCAAAACCTCGTTGTTGGCGCATTTCCCCGTTTTGACCCGCTCCTGACACCTGTTTTCAAGCTGCCGTTGCTGGTGATGTCTGGGCAAGCAGCCAGTCGCTGATAGCGCTGGTGACACTTTCATTCGGGCCGGACTCCGGCCGGACCAGGTAATAGGCGCGGTTCTCGCTGACGGTCGTATCGAACAGCTGCACCAGCACCCCGCTTTGCAGATCGGTGTCGATCAGCGGGATCCACCCCATCACGATACCCTGCCCGGACGCAGCGGCCTGCAGCACCACATTTGTGTCTTCAATGACCGGACCGGGCAGCGGGCCGTCCAGCCGGACCCCGGCCTGCATGAACCAGGCGTTCCAGCCCAGAGTGTCGCGCTGGTGGATCAGCGGAAGGCGCGTCAGGTCGGCGGGTGATTGCGGATGCCCCAGCCGGTCCAGCAGGGCCGGGCTGGCGACCGGTGCCGACAGCACGCTGACCAATGGTTCGGAAATCATGCCGGGAAAACGCCCGTCGCCCCAGGTGATAAAGATGTCGGCGTCCACATTCTGCGGTGACACCAGCAGCGGCGTTTGCACCAGCTTCAGCTCCACCTCCGGAAAGGCCTCGCAGAATGCGGCAAAGCGCGGCAGCAGCCAGCGGGTGGCAAAGCTGGGGCCCAAAGCAATGCGGATCGTGGTTTTCTCGGGCCAGCGGGCGACGGAATCAACGGTGGCCTCCAGGATCCGGAACGCCTGGGAGGCACCGTCCGCCAGCCGCGCGCCTTCGTCCGTCAGATGCACCTGGCGGCCATCACGGGTAAAAAGCTGGATGTTCAGATAGGCCTCCAGCCCGCGGATATGATGGCTGACGGCGGTGGGCGACACGTTGATTGCCTCAGCCGCAGCGCGGAAGCTGCCCAGCCGGGCGGCGGCCTCAAACGCGCGCAGGGCGGGGAGGGAGGGAAGATTGGCCATGCCGGATTTAAATGAGTTTTACTCATCGGTAGCAAGAGAAACTTGTCTTTGTGCCGCGCGCCGCCCCTGCGTAGCCTTTGCCCAAACAAATTCCGTCAGGGGAAGACAATGGCTGCAAGAACGCGCCGCCGCGGCAGAGAAGCCCGGATCGAGGCCGAGAGCGCACCGGCAGAAGACAACCCGCCGGTCTGGGGCGGTATCGAGGGCGGCCGGTTCCGGCCGCTGAGCGCTTCGGATGAGGCTGAGGTCAACGAAGCCGTTCTGTCGCTCTTGGAAACGCTGGGGCTGAGCCAGGCAACGCCTTCGATGATCGACAAGGTCTGTGCGGCGGGCGGCAGCTATACGGCAGACAAGCGGCTGCTGTTCCCGCGGGCGCTGGTTCTGAAAACCGTCGAGGAAGCCCGCCGCGACGTGGTGCTCTACGGCCAGGATCCGCGCCATGATCTGAACTTGTCCGGCAAACGCGTCCACATGAGTTCGGGCGGCGGCGCGCCCGGCGTTTTCGACCTTGAGGACGGGCGCTACCGGGATGGCACGCTGAAAGACCTCTATGACGCCGCGCGCATTTGCGATGCGATGGAAAACATTCACCATTTCAGCCGCTCGGTTGTTGCCCGCGACGTCGAGGACGTGGCGGATATGGACCTGAACACCGCCTATGCATGCCTGATGGGCACCTCCAAACATGTGTCGGTGTCGGTTTCCGAGCCGGAGAACCTGCAGCAATTGGCGGATCTCTGCTACACGCTGGCCGGGTCCGAGGCAGCCTTTCGCGCCCGCCCCTTCCTGACCGTCATGGTCTGCCACGTGGTCCCGCCGATGCGCTTTGCCGAAGAGGCGCTGGACACGTTGGAGGCCGCGGTTCTGGCGGGCTTCCCGGTGCAGCTGATCTCGGCAGGCCAGGCCGGCGCCACCAGCCCGGCAACCATTGCAGGCTCGCTGGTGCAGGCGGTGGCGGAAACCCTCGCGGGGCTGGTCTTTGCCCGGCTGGTCGACCCGAACGTGGCCGCGATCTATGGCGCCAAGCCGCTGATCGCCGATCTGCGCACCGGTTCCATGTGTGCAGGCGGCGGCGAACAGGCAATCCTGATGGCAGCAGCCGCGCAGATGGGGCGGTTCTATAACCTGCCCGTGACCTCGATTGCCGGCATCACCGACTCTAAGTCGCTGGATGCGCAGTATGGCAGCGAAAAAAACCTCGCCGTGTCTTCCGCCGCCCATGCCGGTTCCAACTTGATCACCCAGGCCTGCGGCATGCAGGCCAGCCTTCTGGGCGTGTCGCTGGAGGCTTATGTGGTCGACAACGACATGATCGGCAACATCCTGCGGACCCTGCGCGGGGTTGAGGTGAATGCGGAAAACATCGGCGCCGAGGTGATTGCCGAGGTCTGCCGTGGCGAGGGCCATTATCTGGGCCACCGCCACACCTTCAGCCGGATGAAATCCGATTACTTCTACCCGCATCTGGGCGACCGCCAGACCCCGCGGGAGTGGGAAGAGCAGGGCGCGCGCGCGATTGGCGAGGTGGCGAAGGACAAGGCGCGGGAACTGCTGGCCAGCCACTTCCCCGCCCATATTGCCGACGGCAAGGACCGGGAGCTGCGGCAGCGGTTCAATATTTGCCTGAGCCGGGCGCAAATCGGGCGGGCGTGATGCAGGATCACCCGCGTTATCCCCGGCAGCTGGACCGCATTCCGCATTGCTGGATAGACAGCGCGGGCCAGGCCGGGGCAGGTGCCGCCCGGGATTTGATTGATCCAGCCACCGGGCAGGCCTTTGCGACATACCGCGACGCAGATGGCAACCAGGCTGGCCAAGCGGTTGCCAGCGCCAAGGCAGCACTGCCTGGCTGGGCGGATACGCCTCCGGCTGAGCGGGCTGCAGCGCTGTTCCGGCTGGCAACGCTGCTGGACCAGAACGCAGACCGGCTGGCAGCGGTGGAAAGCTTGAACGCGGGCAAACCCATCAGCCAGGCGAAACGGGATGTGCGCCGGGCGGCGGACTACTTCCGCTTCTATGCCGGGGCCTGCGACAAACTGAACGGCGAAAGCATTCCGCTCGGGCCGGACCAGACCGCCTTTACTTTGCTGGAGCCGGTTGGCGTCACGGCGCATATCCTGCCGTGGAACTATCCGGTTTCGACACTTGCTCGCGGAGCTGCCCCGGCCTTGGCCGCTGGATCAACGGTGGTCGCCAAACCCTCGGAGCTGACACCGCTGACTGCCATCCTGACCGCAAAGCTGGCCTCTGAAGCCGGACTGCCCGCCGGAGCATTCAACGTGGTGACCGGCGCCGGAGAGACCGGCGCGGCGCTGGCCAGCCACAGGGATGTGGCGCATGTGACCTTCACCGGCTCCACCGCCACAGGCCGCAAGATCATGCAGTCGGCGTCCAAACCCATTGCCGGCACCACACTGGAGCTGGGCGGCAAGTCTCCGGTGGTGGTCCTGGCCGACGCGGACCTGGACGCCGCCGCCGCCGGCGTGGCGCGCGGGATCTTCTTTAACGCAGGCCAGGTCTGCGCCGCCGGCGCCCGGCTGGTCTGCGAGGCTTCGGTGCATGACGCGCTGGTCGACAAGGTGATTGCCAAGGCCGAGGCAATGACCATCGGCCACGGGCTGGACGACCCGGACATGGGGCCGCTGATCTCGGCAACCCAGCTGGAGCGGGTGCAAGGCTTTGTCGACCGCGCCAAGGCCGAAGGGTTTACCTGCGTCACCGGCGGCAGCCGGATATTCCCGGAAAAGTTGTCAGCTGGCAATTTTTTCGCCCCGACGGTTATTGCCGATGTGCCGGCGGAGGCTGAGATCGCCCGGCAGGAGGTCTTTGGCCCGGTGCTGGCGACCCAGAAATGCCACTCCGCCGATGAGGCCTTGGCGCTGGCAAACGGCACCCGCTTTGGCCTCGTCGCCGGGATCTATACCGCTGACACCACCCAGGCCATGCGCTTTGCCCGCAAGGCGGAGGCGGGGCAGGTCTTTGTCAACGGTTTCCTCAAGGGCGGCGACACGGTCCCCTTCGGCGGCGTCAAGGAAAGCGGCATCGGGCGGGAAAAGGGGCTTCTGGGCATCAGTGCCTATTGCGCCGTGAAATCCATCGTTTTGAACCATTAGGAGCGGGTATGAACACCAGCCAATCCCTTGCTGAGCGCGCGCGCCTCGTCATGCCGGGCGGGGTCAGCCACGAGCTGCGCTACAAGACCCCGCATCCGGTCTATTTCACCCGCGCCAGGGGGGCCGAGAAATGGGACGCGGACGGCAAGCGCTACATCGACTTCAAGCTGGGCGCCGCCAGCCAGATCCTGGGCCATGCCCATCCGGAGGTCGCCGCGGCGGTGGCCGGCCAGATGCAGCGGATGCCCTATACCGGCGACTGCCACGCGCTGGAGGTGGAATGGGCCGAGTGGCTGAACCGTCTGTTTCCTTCGGCAGAACGCGTACGCTTTACCGGGTCCGGCACCGAGTCCACCATGCTGGCGCTGCGGCTGGGACGGGCGCATTCGGGCCTCGACAAGGTGCTGCGGATCGACGGGCATTTCCACGGCTGGCACGACATGCTGATCAAGGGCGCCAAGCCCGGCGCCAATACGCCGCCATCGCTCGGCGTGCCGCAGGCGGTCAGCGATCTGACCGTGGTGGCGCCGCCCGATCTGGAAGCAATTGCTGCGGCTTTGGACAGCGACACGCAGATCGGTACGATTTTTGTGGAGGCATCGGGCGCCAACTACGGGTCGGTGCCGCTGCCCGAAGGTTTCCTGCAGGGCATCCGCGCGCTGGCGGATCAAAGCGGTCATGTGCTGATCTTTGACGAGGTGATCACCGGCCTGCGCTGGTCGCCCGGCGGGCGGCAGGCGCGCGACGGCGTGGTACCGGACCTGACCACGCTGGCCAAGGTGGTAACCGGAGGCCTGCCCGGCGGCGCGGTCGTGGGCAAGGCAGAGATCATGGAGCTGCTGAGCCCCGCCGAAACCCGCGACGGGCTGTCGCCGCCGGTCAGCCACAAGGGCACTTTTAACGCCGCTCCGATGGTAGCGGCGGGTGCGATCAAGGCGATGGAGATCCTCTCCACCGGCGACGTGCAGGCCCATGCAGATGCCATGGCGGCGCGGCTTCGGGACGGGTTCAACGGGGTTTTCCGCGACCTGGAATTGCAGGCGCTGGCCTATGGCGACAGCTCCACCTGCCACATCTATGTCGGCGGCACCTCGATCGAAGGGCTGGATGCGGCTGCGATCCGCAAGACGCCGCCCGCCATCGTCAAGGGCCTGCGTGACGGGCTGCTGGAGCGGGGGGTGGACTTCATGTCCTTCACCTCCTGCGTCACCGGCCTGCCGCATACCCCAGACTTGATCGACGAAGCCGTGGAGCATTTCCGCGGCACCCTTTCTGCGCTCATCCGTGACGGAGTACTTCAATGAGCCTTCCTTCCCACGCCCGCACTGTCATCATCGGCGGCGGCGTCATCGGCTGTTCCATCGCCTATCACCTGGCCCGCGAAGGGCGGAAGGATATCGTGGTGCTGGAGCGTTCGAAACTCACCTCCGGCACCACCTGGCACGCCGCCGGGCTGGTGCGCCGCTTGCGGCCTTCGGCGACGCTGACCAAACTGATCAACTATTCGATTGATCTGTACGGAGAGCTGGAGGTGGAGACCGGCCAGGCAACCGGCTGGACCCAGACTGGCTCGCTGACCCTGGCCACCAATGAGGACCGGCTGACCAATATCAAACGCCAGGTTTCGCTGGGCCGCGCCTTTGGCCTGGAGGCGGACGTGGTGGACGCCAAACGTGCCAAGGAGCTGTGGCCGCTGATTGAAACCGATGATGTGATCGGCGCGGTCTGGTCGCCTGCAGACGGTCGGGTGAACCCCTCGGATGTGGCCCTGGCCCTGTCCAAAGGCGCGCGGGCGCGGGGCGTGCAGATCTTTGAGGACACCGCCGTCACCGGTCTGCAGAAGAAGGGCGGGCGGATCTCCGGCGTTGAGGTTGGCGATCACGTGATTGAGGCCGATGAGGTGGTCATCGCCTGTGGTCTCTGGTCCCGTGAAGTCGCCGCCATGGCGGGCGCCCATATGCCGCTCTACGCTTGCGAGCATTTCTATATCCTGACCAAGCCCTTGGAGGAGGTGCAGGTGCTGGGCAAAGGCACGCATCTGCCGACTTTGAACGACCAGGACGCCTTCCTATACGCCCGCGACGATGTGGAGGGCCTGCTGGTCGGCTGTTTTGAGCCACACGCCAAGGGGCTGCCGCTGGACCGGCTGCCCAAGGATTTCTCCTTCGATCTGCTGGACGAGGACTGGGACCACTTCATGCCGATGATGGAGAACGCCTTGCGCCGCATTCCGGCGCTGGAGAAGGCCGAGGTGCGGATGCTGCTGAACGGCCCGGAGAGCTTCACCCTCGACAGTCAGTTCATGCTGGGTGAAAGCCCCGAGGTGCCGGGCCTGTTCCTGATGGGCGGCATGAACTCCACCGGCATCGCGCTGGCCGGCGGGGCTGGGCGCGCGATGGCGGAATGGATCATCGCAGGCGAGCCGACGATGGAGCTGAACGAGGCCGACATCCGCCGCTTCAGCCCGGAAATGAACGTGCTGGGCGCGCTGGAGGCCCGCATCCCCGAGGTGCTGGGCCGCCACTATGACAACCCGTTCCCAGGCCGCTCGATGGAGACCGCCCGTGGCCAGCGCCGTTCGCCTATTCACGCTGGCCTTGCGGCTGCCGGTGCGCGTTTTGAGTCCCGCGGCGGCTGGGAGCGGGCGGTGCATTTCGGCGGTGAAGACGCGCATCTTCCGCTGACTTTCGGCGTGCCGAAGTGGCGCGAACAGGTGGGCTGCGAAGCCGACGCCTGCCGCACTGGCGCTGCCATCCTGGACCAAAGCGCATTCGGTAAGATCATGGTGCAGGGGCCGGACGCCTGCGCCTTCCTCAACCACCTGTGCGCGGCGCAGATGGACATTGCAGAAGGCCGCATCGCCTATACCCAGATCCTCAACCGCAAGGGCGGAGTGGAGAGCGACATCACCGTTCAGAGGCACGGGGCTGATACATACCTCATGATCGTCGGTGCCGGTGAGGTGGTGCGCGACCTGAAGCGGATGCGCGAGACCAAAGGTGCGTTTCACGTGGAATTCACCGATGTCACCAGCGGCTACGCGATCATCGGTCTAGCAGGCGCAAAGGCTCGCGAGGTACTGCAAACGACCTCGAACAGCCCGGTGCCGGATTTGAAACGCTTCCAGTTCGCTCCCGTTGAGATCGGCCTGGCCCGCGGCTGGGCCGGGCGGCTGAGCTTCACCGGCGAAGAGGGGTATGAGCTGTACATCCCCGCCGACATGGCCATGGCCGCCTATGAGGCACTGTTGGCAGCAGGTGCAAGCCATGCAGGTCTGTACGCCAGCGGCTCGCTCAGGATAGAAAGCGGCTTTCGCGCCTTTGGCCATGAGCTCAGCCCCGGCACCACGCCGCAGGAAGCGGGCCTGGGCGGCTTCTGCGCCTTTGGCACCGGGTTTGTTGGCGAGGAGGCCTTGAAGGATCACTCCCCGGAGCGCCGGATCGTCTCGATCCTGTTCGATGATCCGGAGGCGATCCCGATCCATGACGAGCCGGTCTATTTCGGCGGTGATGTGGTGGGGCAGATCACCTCGGCTGCGTGGAGCTGTCGCTACGGCCGTTCGGTGGCTTTGGCGATGATTGATGCGTCGCTGGACCTGCTCTCCAAAAACACCGTTGTCCCGGGTTTTGAGGTCGAAATCGCCTGCACCCGCTACGCCGCCAAAGCGTCGCTGCACCCCGCCAAAGAGGCCTTTGCACATGACTGACATCCCCCGCACCACGCAGGTCGCCATCATCGGCGGCGGCATCATGGGCGTGGCCGCCCAGTTCCAGCTGGCCGAGAACGGCTGGACCGATACAATCCTGTTCGAAAAGGCCGAACTCACCTCCGGCTCCACCTGGCATGCGGCGGGACAGATCGCCCATGCGGTGGGCAGCCGCCTGGCGGGCTGGATCAACAAGACCTCGATTGAGACCTACAAGCGGGTTGAGAAGGAAACCGGCCAATCTATCGGCTGGCATGAGGTCGGCGGCTTTCGCATTGCCACCACTGATGACGAGGTGGATTGGATGAAATCCATTATGGGCGTTGGCAAGCTGCTGGACCTGCCGATGGAGCTGGTCGGTCCGGAGGAGGTCGCCCGGGTGAACCCCTTTTACAATGTGGACGGCGTCAAGGCGGCAGTGCGCACCTATGAGGACGGCCATATTGATCCGTCGTCAGTCACAATGGCGCTGGCCGCCGCCACCCGCGCGCGCGGGGCCAGGATCGAACGCCGAAATCAGGTTCTGGGCGCCTCCCGCAAGGGGGATATGTGGCTCTTGCGCACGGAAAAGGGCGATGTGCTGGCCGAACATGTGGTGATTGCCGCCGGTTCCTATGCCAATCAAGTGGGCGAGTGGTTCGGGCTGAAGATCCCCTCTGTCAGCTGCCTGCATCACTATCTGGTGACGGATACGGTGCCCGAGTTCATGGACCGCCCGGAGCTGCCGGTGATGCGCGACAACGCTTATGGCGGCTATATCCGGCAGGAGCAGAAATCCGGCCTGATCGGTATCTATGAGGGCCACGTCTGCCCCACAGTCTGGACCATGCCCCAAGGCGCGCCCTGGGCCGCCGAGAATGAGCTGTTCGAGGCAGACTACGACTCCATCGGAGACTTCCTGATGGTGGCGTTCGACAAGATGCCGGTGCTGGCGGAGCTGGGTATCAAGCGCGTGGTGCGCGGCGCGATCACCCATACGCCGGATGGCGGCATGCTGGTCGGCCCGTCCGGGGCGCCGAATGTCTGGCTGTCCTGCGGCTCCTCCATCGGCTTGGCCTGGGGCGGCGGCGCGGGCAAGGTGCTGGCCGACTGGATGGTGCATGGCGAAACCCCGATCAACACCCGCGGCATGGATCCGCGCCGATATGGCAATTTCTCCACCGATCACTTCATCGTCGAGCGCACCAAGGATGAGTTCATGCGCCGGCACGACACCCCGTGCCCGGGCAAGCAGTTCAACAGCTTGCGCCCGTTGAACCGCCATGTGCTTTATGACCGGCTGGCTGCCAAAGGCGCGGTTTTTGGCGAGGTCGCCGGCTGGGAGCGCCCGCGCTATTTCGGCGAGGTGGGCGAGACCGAGCAGATCGGCTGGGGCCATCAGCCCTGGCACGCCAATGCAATGGCTGAGGCCAAGGCAACGCGGGAAGCAGCCGGTGTCATCGACCTCTGCGCCTTTGCCCAGTTTGAGATCACCGGCAAGGATGCAGGCGCGCTGCTGGACCGGCTGTCGGCCAACAAAGTCCCGGCCAGGGACGGGCGGATGAGCCTGAACCATCTGCTTACGGAAAAGGGCCGGTTCGAGACCGAAATGACCATCTGGCGCATGGCTGAGGACCGTTATTTCACCGGTTCGCCCATCGCTCGTTCCAACCCGGATTTCGACTGGATCAAATCGCATATCCGCGACGGCGAAGATGTGCAGATGATCAACCGCTCCCACGATTGGGGGATGCTGGCGCTCTCCGGTCCTGCCTCGCGCCGGATTATGGCAGAGCTGACCGGAGCTGATCTGTCGAACAAGGCCTTCCCCTGGCTGTCCGGGCAGGAAATCACCGTGGCCGGCATCCCCTGCTATGCCCTGCGCGTTTCCTTCGTCGGCGAGCTTGGCTGGGAGCTGCACGCACCGCTGGAGCAGATCGGTGAACTCTATGACGCGCTGTTTGCCGCTGGCAAAAAACACGGGCTGACCGATCTGGGCTCTTATGCCTTCAACGGCATGCGGATGGAGAAGGCCTATCGCGCGTCCGGCGAGCTGACCACCGATGTGGGACCGCTGGACGTGGGGCTGGAGCGTTTTGTAGTCGCCGAAGGCCGCAGCTTCCTGGGCAAGGCAGCGCTGCTGGCTCGCGATCCCGAGTGGGAGCTGTTCTACGCCGAACTGCACGCAGAGGATATCGACATCCACGGCGGTGAGCCGGTGCTGCTGGATGGCAAACCCGTGGGTCTGACCACTTCGGGCGGCTATGGCTATACCGTCGGCAAATCGCTTGGCTGGCTGTTTGTGCGCAAGGGCACCCCGTGTGAGGGCCTCTGTGTGCAGATCCTGAACCGTGAAATTCCCGTGACCGTCCACCAGAACGCAATTTTTGATCCGCAGAACCTGCGGCCCCGATCCGAGGATTAAGACATGACCATGATCAACACCAAGATCACCGGAGGCGAGGCTGTCTACCGCGTGCTGCAGGCCAATGGCATCGACACTGTGTTCGGCCTGCTGGGCGGCTCGATGCTGGAACTTTACGACGCAATGTATGAGGGCGGCGGCATCGGGTATGTTGGCGCGCGGGATGAGCGTGCGGCGGGCCATATGGCTGACGCCTGGGCACGGATGACCGGTAAGCCCGGAGTGGTGCTGGGCGCGCAGGCAGGCCCCGGCGTCGTTAACATCGTGACCGCAGTGGCCGAGGCGCAGCTGGCCTATTCGCCGCTGGTGGTGATAGCCGGCGCCATCAGCCGCTGCGACCAGGCCAAGGATACCTTTCAGGAGGTTGATCAGGTTGCCTTGTTCGCGCCGATCTCGAAACGTTCGGTCATGGTCACCGATCCCACGCGCCTTGCGCCGATGCTGGAGGACGCGATCCGGCTGGCCAACTCGGGCCGCCGCGGGCCGGTGGTGCTGCATGTGCCGCGCGACCTGTTTGCCGCCGACGTGCCACCTATCGACCCCAAGCCAGTGAACATCGCCCGCCCGGGGCCTGCGGCGCCGGAAGACGTCAGCGCCATAGCTGCTTTGCTCGCAAACGCGGAGCGTCCGGTGATCTTTGCAGGCGGCGGTTTCAAATGGGGCAAGGGGCGGGAGGCACTGAATGCTTTGGCTGAGACCCTGGAGGTGCCGGTTGTAGCCTCGACTGGCCATGCCGATGTGATGCGCCACGGCCATCCGTGGTTTGCAGGCCAGGCGGGCCCGCGCGGCAACCAGGTGGCCAGCCGCCTGACCAAAGAAGCCGACGTGATGGTGGTGCTCGGCGCGCGGCTGGGCTTCAACTCCACCTTCCACAGCAACGATTATGTCGGCGCGGACACCCGCATCGCGCATGTGGATATCGACGGCTCTGCCGTTGGGCGCTATTTCCCGGCGGAAATTGCGGTGCAGGCCGATGCCAGGCTGACCGCCGAGGCGCTGGCCGCCGCCGTTTCGAAACCTGCCGCGGATGAATGGCGTGCAGCCTTCAAGGCGGATATGGCCAGCCTGGCTGCAGAACGCGAAGAAGAAGCGCAGATCGCCACCCTGCCGATGCACCCGCGCCGGGCGCTGGCAGAGATCCGCGCGGCGCTGCCGGAAAACGCCATTGTGACGCTGGACACCGGCAACACTTGCCTGCAGGCCGCTGACCGGCTGGCGCATTATGAACCGATGAGCCTGATCACCCCGCTGGACTTTGGCCTGGTGGGCTTTGGCCTGGCTGCAGCGATCGGCGCCAAGGCTGCCGCGCCGGAACGTCCGGTGGTTGCAGTGATGGGCGATGGCGCCGTCGGTTACACCATGATCGAGATACAGACTGCCATTCAGCACAAGCTGCCGGTTGTGGTGGTGGTCTTGGACAACGAGGCCTGGGGTGCCGAGAAAGCCTATCAGCAGGAGTTCTATGGCGGGCGTCTCTTGGGGGCCGAAATCACCTCGCCCCGCTATGACAAATTTGCGGAACTCTGCGGCGGCAAGGGTATCTGGGTGGATGGTCCCGGCGGAATGGGCCCGGCGCTGGAGGAAGCCCTTGCCAGCGGCGAGACCACCATCATCCAGGGCAAAATCGACCCCGGCGCGCTGATGACCCTGCGCAAGGATCTGTTCAAGGCGCCAAAGCAGTCCTGATGATGAGCAATCCCGATATCGTTGTGGCGGGCGGCGGCAATGCCGCCCTTTGCGCTGCGATCACCGCGGCGGAGGCGGGCAAGCGCGTGCTGATGCTGGAGGCCGCGCCCAAGCCCTACCGCGGCGGCAACTCGCGCCACACCCGCAACTTTCGCTGCATGCACGACGGCCCCTTGTCGGTGCTGACAGGTACTTATGATGAGGATGAATATTACAACGACCTGCTGCTAGTGACCAAAGGCAAGACCGACGAGCATCTGGCCCGCATGGCAATCCGCGGCAGCCGGGAGAGCCAGCCCTGGATGGAGGCGCATGGGGTGCGGTTCCAGCCCTCGCTGTCGGGCACGCTGTCGCTGAGCCGCACCAATGCCTTCTTCCTTGGCGGCGGCAAGGCGCTGGTCAATGCCTATTACCGCACCGCGGAGGCGCTGGGGGTTGAGGTGCTTTATGAGGCGCCGGTCACCCATATCGAACTGGACGGCGGCCGGATTACCAGGGTTGATTTCAACCATGGCGGCGCGCGCCACAGCCTCAGCCCGCCTGCGGTGGTAGTGGCCTCTGGCGGTTTCCAGGGCAATATCGAACGGCTGGTGGAGGCCTGGGGGCCGGAGGCCGAGAACTTCCTGATCCGCGGCACGCCTTACAATCGCGGCGATGTTTTGTTCAATCTGCTGGGGCAGGGGGTGCAGTCGATCGGCGATCCGACCCAATGCCACGCGGTGGCCATTGACGGGCGCGCGCCCAAATTCGACGGCGGCATTGTCACCCGGCTCGACTGCGTGCCGTTCTCGGTGGTGGTGAACAATGACGGCAAGCGGTTCTATAACGAGGGCGAGGACGTCTGGCCCAAGCGCTATGCAATCTGGGGACGGCTGGTGGCGGCGGAGCAGGAGCAGGTTGCCTATTCAATCATCGACTCGAAGTCCAAGGACCTGTTTATGCCTTCGGTCTTTCCGCCTGTAACCGCGGACACGATCCCGGAGCTGGCGGGCAAGCTGGGTCTGGAGCCGCAGAAGCTCTCCGAAACTGTCGAAGCCTTCAACGCCGCCTGCCGCCCCGGCACCTTCCACCCGACCGAGCTGGACGGGCTGGCGACCGAAGGCCTGACCCCGCCCAAGACCAACTGGGCCCGTCCGATCACCGAGCCGCCGTTCTACGGCTACTCACTGCGCCCAGGCGTGACTTTTACCTACCTGGGTTTCAAGGTGGACGAGACCGCCCAGGTGCAGGGCGCTGATGGCCCGGTGGAGAACCTCTGGGCCGCAGGCGAGACTATGGCCGGGTCGATCCTGGGCCAGGGCTATCTGGCCGGTTTCGGCATGACCATCGGCACGGTGTTCGGCCGCATCGCAGGCCGGGAGGCCGCCAACTATGTTTGATCAAAGCCAAATGGGCAGCAAGCCCTCGACCCGCATCGACGAAGCCCGCCGCCAGATCGAGATCTGCAATGCCTGCCGCTATTGCGAGGGTTACTGTTCGGTCTTCCCGGCAATCATGCGCCAGCGCAGCTTTGCTGACGCCGATATCACCCAGTTCGCCAACCTCTGCCACAACTGCCGCGGCTGCTATTACGCTTGCCAGTACATCGAGCCGCATGAGTTCGACCTGAACCTGCCCGGCATCCTGGCCGAGGTGCGCAGCGACAGCTGGGAGCGTTTTGCCTGGCCCGGCCCCTTGGCCCGGCTGTTCCAGCGCAGCGGCACGGCGCTGGCTCTGGCCCTGGCGCTGGGATTTGCCGTATTGTTCTGGGCCGCGCAAACGCTGCGCCCTGAAAGCGGCGAAGGCTTTTATGCGGTGATGAGCCACGGGCTGATGGTCTCGGTGTTCATGCCCGCCTTCCTGCTGCCGCTTCTGGCGCTGTTTGTGTCCTTGCGGCGGTATTGGCGCCATGTGGGCGGGCAGAGGGTACGGATATCCCATATCCGGCAGGCACTGAGCCGCGCCGCACAAATGAAGGACCTGTCAGGCGGTCAGGGGCAGGGGTGCAATTTCGAAGACGAAGACCGCTTTTCCAACTCACGCAGATACGCTCATCAGGCAGTAGTGTGGGGGTTCTTCATGTGCTTCGGGTCAACCGCATCGGGCACCGTTATGCATTACGTTTTCGACTGGGCTGCGCCCTATGGGCCGCTCAGCCTGCCCAAGCTGTTGGGGGTTCCGGGCGGGCTGCTGCTGACTGCAGGTTGCCTGGAACTGGCCCGGCTGAAGCTTAAGGCCGATCCGGCCTTGGGAGCCAGACGGGTATGGTCTGGAGAAATGGGGTTTGTTCTGCTGCTGGGGTTCGTATCGCTCAGCGGCTTGTTGCTTTATGCCGCTACGGGCACTGCGGCGGTTGCGGTTTTGCTGCCGCTGCATCTTGGCGCGGTGCTGACCTTCTTTCTGCTGACGCCCTACAGCAAGATGGCGCATGGGTTCTTTCGCCTTGCGGCACTGATCAAGGACGCCGCTGACAAATAGCAGTCTGATAGGCAGTTCAATCGCAACGCGCTGGATGATCCCCTTGCACGCCTTAACCCGATAACCGGGTCATTTTTTGACTGAAGCAGATTTGGTGCGGTTCTGATATGCCAAACGCAATATTTCGGCAGGCTTTGGAGGAGGTTGCCGATGGCGTCACCGTTTTCGCTGCCGTGCTCTGCGTTGTCCGCCAAGATCTTCGCGGAGCGGTTCCCGCCGGAGGCGATCCGGCAGCACCGGCAAAGCGATTGAAGCGGTGGCACTGGATCCAAAGTTGCTTACGGCGGCTGAAATGCTGCAATTTGAAGGTTTCCTGCGCGACCGGTAAACCAACCGCATGGTTCGCCGAATGGCCAATGACGGAGTGCCGATCCGGCGGATTGTTCGCCTGACAGGCCTCAGCCGCAAACGTGTCCGGCAGATTTTGCGCGGGGAGCGAGAGGACGTATTCCGCTTCCGTGAGAGCAGTCTAACCCCTTGGCTGCTGCGGCTGGAGCGGGAACGGGCAGACGGCTGCCGGAACGGTGCCGAACTTTGGCGCCGGCTGCGGGCCGGTAGTTTCCAGGGCAGCCTCCGTGTCATCGGAGAATGGGCCGCGCGCCAGCGCCGTGCCGAGCGGGCCGCGCCAACAGGACCAGAAAAATCGCCGCCAGCGCGCGAGATTGCCCGCCTCCCGGCCCAAGGCCAGACTAACCGCCTCAAAATGCTCGAACGCCAGATGTATGGCATGGCTAACATCGACCTGCTCAGAGCGCGACTGGTGCAGGGGGCCTGATCTGAAAGAACCCGAAGTTGCGCCAAAATTGGACGCTTTTCCATTGCCCTGGCGTGTCTGCTAACCTCAGCGAATAAGCCATCGACTCATCTGAAAATCATTTCTTCGGCAACGGCACACTCCTTTTTTGTGCCCGTGTTTCACACAAAATTTCACACTCAACTCGGACCACTTTTCCAGGCTAAGACTTTCGTTCAGGAAGAACAGCGCTTGCCGAGGTGACAGTTTAAGTAACCTGCTAAGTTTCGCGCCGAGTAGTGGTGTCCGATCTGGAAAGTTCTCCGGCGCTGATCAACAGCGCTGCCCTTGCGGTTGTGAAGCAACCTCCAAGCCCATTCTATGAATGGGGCTATGTGGCACTGGTGGTGGTGTCTGTGGATACGTGCCTAGGTGTTTGATCCCAAGACCGTCGCGAAGTGGCGCAAGCGTGCGACGGTGGAGGATTTGAAGACCGGGCCGAAGGAACCGCGTTCAACCGTTCTCTCCGAAGCGGAGGAGGCAATGATCGTCGCATTCCGGCGGCACACGCTACTGCCGCTGGATGATTGCCTTTATGCTCTTCAGCCGTCGTTTCGAGAGTGTCCGATCTTCTGTGTATGAGTGATCTGGTCCATGCTTCTGCTAAAGGAAGCAAGGATGACAATTTCCAAGGAACTGCTGGACGAACTTCTGAAAGGCTGCGAGCGGCCTGAAGACCTGC
>NZ_LUKH01000033.1:0-49870 GCF_001593695.1 Leisingera sp. F5
GGCGGAAGCATCCGCTTCAGAACAGCCGCTTTTCGTGCCGGTGAATATCCCACGTCATCGTCCTATCCCGCCCACCTGAAAAATAGAGGAAAAGTCGAGCAGCGGACAACTTCCCTGACACAGGGGGGTATGAGCCAAGCGCCAAGGCTGCTTGTGACGGGCTTCACTCTTCTGGGACTTATCCATTGCATCCGCTGCGGCAGCATAAGTCTGCAAAGTCCGGCGTCTCGATTGTTGAACCTGGCGGCAGCGAATGGACGGTTTGAAAATCGCCTCTCAGCCTGGCTTTCAATGACCGCTTCGGTGAAATCCGCCGTATCGCCAAAACTTCACCGCTGCAGAGGCGAACAATTTCTGCGCAAGCGAAAGCTGCGTTAGTAAAAGTCTGGTTTGTCCGCTCCTTGCCAGTTCGCACCAGCCGAAGCGAACGGCCGTTCTCGTGACCAATCGGACCCAGGCCTAAGGCTCCAGTCTCAACGACGTGAGCCCGTCGCAGTTAATCTGCGCTCAGTCGCAAATATTGTGAGCCAGCGAAAGATTATAGTCTCAAACAATCTGAGCCGAAATCGGCAATGATCTCGCGCCCGAGCACGGATAATCTCAAGCCGCTACAGATAGCGGGTGAACCCGGCAGAGGCTGCCAGGGTGCCGCTGATGTTCTGGCGCACTTCGACGATGCCGCGCACATCGCCCAGCTGCCAGTCGGTTTTCGGCGAGGCGGCATGGCTGTTGTGGCAGCTGACGCAGACCTCAGACACCATCCGGTCGGCAACGGCTACCCGCAGAAAGGTTTCCCCGTCCTGGGTTTCGGTTCGCGAATAGGAGCCGTCGGGGGTGCTGTTCAGATACGCCCAGGCGTCCTGCATAAAGCCGTCCATCCGCCGCCCTTCACGATCCGGAAAAGGATAAGGGCTGTAGAGTGTGAAACTGCTCCGCTCCGCGGCCATCAAGGCGCTGACGTCATGCACAAAGGTTGCAGGCAGCGGAATAACGCCGGGATCTTCCTGATGATTGATCCCCGGGCGCAGGGAGTGCGATGCCACCACATCCTTAACGATGTAGCGGGTATAATAGCCGCGGATCTTCTTGATCTGATTGACCGTCTGCAGGGCGGTGTCCGATGCGGCGTCAATGCTGTTGCGTTCCATCGCCGGCGGGATGGTGAACCAGGCCGCTGCGAGACAGGCGAGCAAGACCACCGGAACCGGGATGATCAGTTTGAACAGCAGGGATTTGTGATTGATACCCATCTAAAACTCCGCAGCAGCCGCGCACAGCTGCAGGAGGCAGGCCGGATATGAAACAAGCCGGATCCTGGAAGCAGTGGCATGTGTATTCACAGGCAAGTTTTCGGCAGCAAGCCTAAGAAACCGGTAACGCCAAAACCGGGGGCAGGCCGCCCGCCGCAAATTCCCCGTTAAATCCGGATGCCTGCGTGCGTCTTCGGGTGCGGCGGCTGCAGATCATCCGGCTCTGCGCGCCCGCGGTCTTGCGGATTCGAGTTGTCATTCCGGCCGAAGCAGGGGAAAAATCAGCTATGGATGAAAAAGACCACGATATCCTCCGGCTGATACAGTCCAACGCGCAACTGACCGCCGAAGCCATCAGCCATGAGATCGGCCTGTCGGCACCGGCGGTGCAGAAACGGCTGAAAAAGCTCCGCGATACCGGTGTGATCGAAAAGGAAATCGCCATTCTTTCCCCGGCGCGGCTGGGGCGGGAGATGACAGTGATCGTGCAAGTGGTGCTGGAGCGCGAAGGCAGGATGCATCTGGACGCCTTCAAGCGCAAGATGCGCCAGGCCAGTCAGGTGCAGCAATGCTATTACACTACTGGCGAGGCTGATTTCATCCTTGTGGTCATCGTTGGCGACATCAAGGAATACGAAGCGTTCACGCAGGAGTATTTCTTTGATGAATCCAATGTCAGCCGCTTTACGTCGTCGGTTGTGATGGACCGGGTCAAGGTGTCGCTGGACATCATTTAAGCCCGGCAGTCAGCGGCCTGAACCGGCCGGTTCCGATATACTGAGCCAAATTGTGCCAAAGTGCACTGCGCGGCGGCTGAGCGGCATCAAACCTCTGCTGCCTGCCCCGAGTGCGCCGCAACCAGCGTATCCAGAAACAGCTTGGTGATGCGGTTTACCGCGGGCCGCTTGCGGGTGACGGCGGCGAACTGGCTGCGGTAGAAGACCTCTCTGGGCAGCACTTTGCGCATCAGGCCGCTGCCGACAAAACCGGCGGCCAGGTGATCCGGCAGAAACCCAA
The DNA here is from genome assembly GCF_001593695.1 of Leisingera sp. F5. Classification (NCBI taxonomy): domain Bacteria; kingdom Pseudomonadati; phylum Pseudomonadota; class Alphaproteobacteria; order Rhodobacterales; family Roseobacteraceae; genus Leisingera; species Leisingera sp. F5. The sequence goes on from NZ_LUKH01000033.1 coordinate 2,268, forward strand.
GATAGCTGCCGGACATGATCAGGATCGCCAGCGCCTGCTCGTTCTGCACCTTGGCAGAGCGGCGAAACCCCAGTTTCTGCCCCACATGCAGGTTGGGCGAATTTACCCGGATGCCTGCATAGTTCATCGCCTGCACATCCCGCAGCCCCAGGCTGGTGTGGTTGCAGTCAAAGAACGGATGCCCCTTGCCGCAATAAAGAAACATGTTCTCTCCATACAGCGGCATGTAGTCCAGGCTGGGGGACGGCCGGTGCAGCGCCAGGATGCCGATATCCAGCTGACCGCTGATCACCTTGGTTTCGATCACGTTCGGCGGCTCCAGCGACAGTTCGATCTCCACCGATGGCGCGGCCTTGTTAAAGGCCCGGATGCCGCCCGGCACAAAGGCTTCGGGATTGGAGGCGCATTGGTCGAACAGGGCAATCCGGATGGTGCCGGCCATCTGCTGCTTGATTTCATTCACTTCGGCGCGGAAATCCGACACCGAGGTCAGCAGTCCTTCAGCGGATTTCAGTACCTTGCTGCCGTCGTCTGTCAGCGAAAACCCCGCCGGACCGCGATTGCACAGCTTGAGGTCCAGCCGCAGCTCCAGATCGGCGATGTACTTTGAAATGGTCGATTTGCCGATGTTCAGCTCGGTCTCGGCGGCGGCCAGCCCGCCGCTTTCAGCCACGGCCCTGAACACCCGAAGCAGTTTCAGATCGGCATCGGCGACATGTTTGACGTGTGTTTTGCGGCTCATCCTAAAGTTCGATATATGTGAAACCTTGATATCATAAGTTTACATTCTAGAAACATGAAACGCAATGTAGCCTTTCGCCAGCAAGGCAGGATCGGACTGGCACAAGCGCTATGGAGGGCGTGCCAGCGCGCGCCTTGTCTTCAAGATGACAATACGGGAGGAAGTTATGTCATTTCTCAAAAAGGTCTGCACGCTGACCGCAGCCGTTTCTGCCGCCGCGATGCTGACCACCGGCGCTGTATCCGCCAAGAATTTCAAGATTGCCGTGGGCGACGGCGCCGGCAGCTCGCAGGAAGGCACTGGCAAATTCTTCATTGAAGCACTGGAAGCAAAATCCGGCGGTGCGCATACCGGCACCATGTTCCTGAACGGCCAGCTGGGGTCCGAGCAGGACACCGTCAACGAGGCGGCCATCGGCACCCTGGACATGTCGCTGCTGGCCATCAACAACGTCACACCGTTTTCACCGTCGGTTGGCGTCTTCACCCTGCCCTATGTGATCCTGTCCCTGGAAGATGCGGAAAAGCTGACCCAGGGTCCGATCGGCCAGGAACTGACCGAAAACACCATCCGCGATGCCGGCGTGCGCATTCTGGCCTGGACCTACACCGGTTTCCGCCGCCTGACGAACTCGAAAAAGCCGGTCACCAATGTTGCCGACCTGCAGGATCTGGTCATTCGCGTTCCCAAGAACGAAATCATGATCGAAACCTACAAGTCCTGGGGCATCAACCCGACCCCGATGGCCTGGTCCGAGACCTTTACCGGCCTGCAGACCAAAGTTGTCGACGGTCAGGACAACCCCTACACCACCATCAATGCGATGAAGTTCTATGAAGTGCAGGAATATGTGACCAACCTGCGCTACATCTTCTCGATCGAACCGCTGATCGTCTCCGAGGCCGTGTTCCAGGACCTGTCCGAAGAAGACCAGCAGATCCTGATCGAAGCGGGCAAGGAAGCCACAGTGAAATCGGCGCAGTACCTGCGCGACATCGAAGCCGAGATCAAGGAAGGCCTGCTCGCCAAGGGCATGCAGATTGACGATCCGGCAAATGATGAAGCCGAGTTCATCAAGCTGGCGACCGAAGCGGTGTGGCCCCAGTTCTATGACTCCATCGGCGGTGTCGACAAGCTGAACACGGTGCTGACCACCATCGGCCGCGACCCGGTTCAGTAAGCCTCTGGCATATAACTAAAAACAACAAAGCAGCGCCACGTGCGCTGCTTTGCACAGGGGAGGAGTACATCATGTTCTGGAAATTCCTGGACAATATAGAAAGCTATATCTGCCGCCTATTGCTGTCCGGCTTTGTCATTCTGCTGTTTGTGCAGATCGTCTCGCGCGAGGCGTTCGGCCATTCATTTTCATGGATCGAGGAACTGTCGGTCTACATGTTCGTCTGGTTTGTTTTCTTTGGTGCCAGCTATGCGGCCCTGAAAAGCGCGCACAACCGGGTGACGTTTCAATTCAAATTCCTGCCCGAACGCTACATCAAATATATTGAAGCCTTTGCCGATCTGTTCTGGATCTTCTTCAATGTGTATTTCATCTGGCTGGCCTACGACTTTGTCTTCAACAAGATGAACAAGTTCTGGAAATCCCAGACCTTGGGCGTCGAGATGAAATACGTCTACATGGTGCTGCCGATCGCCTTCACCCTGATGACCATCCGTATTCTGCAGGTGAACTACAAAAAGCTGATCAAGGGCGAGGAAATCCACGACCCCGATCAGATCGACCTTGATGAAATCAAGGCTGCCACCGAAGCGGAGCGCGGCAAGTAAGCGCCGGACAGGGAGAAAAACATGGAAACTCAAATCGTCTCAATTCTGTTCGGGTCGTTCCTGGTGCTGCTGCTGATGGGCGCTCCGATCACGGTGGCCCTGGGCGTCGCCTCGCTGGTGTCGTTCCTGTATCTGGACGAAAACCCGATCAAATTTGTGCAGATCGCCTTTACCTCGGTCGGCTCCTTCCCGCTGATGGCGCTGCCTGCCTTCATTCTGGCCGGTGCGCTGATGGAGGCCGCGGGGATCTCGAAACGCCTGATCAATGTCGCCGAAAGCCTGGCCGGGCCGTTCACCGGCGGTATCTCGGCTGCCACTGTGATGGCCTGCCTGTTCTTTGGTGCCATTTCCGGTTCCGGCCCCGCCACCACTGCTGCGGTTGGCATGCTGATGATCCCGGCCATGATCGACCGCGGCTACGAGAAGGGCTATGCCTCGGCGATCACCGCATCGTCCGGCGGACTCGGCATCATCATTCCGCCGTCGATCCCGATGGTGATTTTCGGCATTGCCGCCCTTGGCATGGCACCGCCGCCGGAAGCGGTCGAGAAATTCGGCACCTTCCAGTCGGTTTCAATCTCGAAACTGTTCATCGCCGGCTTTGTTCCCGCCTTCCTGATTGCCACCAGCCTGCTGATCCTGAACTTCTTCATGTCGAAAAAGCGCGGCTACAAGGGCATGGCTGAGGGCTGGTCGTTCCGCAACGTCGGCTGCGAGATGTACCGGGGCTTCTGGTCGCTGATGGCGCCGCTGGTGATCCTGGGCGGTATCTACACCGGCTTCTTCACCCCGACCGAGGCCGCTATTGTTGCGATCTTCTATACGCTGGTGGTTGGTGTCTTCATCTATCGCGAACTGACCTGGTCGTCGCTGTTCCAGTCGCTGGAGGCCACCACCTGGCTGACGGGCCGTGTTCTGCTGATCCTGTTCACTGCAACGGTCTTTGGCCGTCTGCTGGTGGAAAACCAGATCCCGGCGATCATCGCGGACAGCATGCTGAGCTTCACCCAGAATCTCTATGTGATCTGGGCGCTGATCATCTTCTTCCTGCTGTTTGTCGGCATGTTCATGGAAACCCTGGCAACCATCCTGATCCTGGTGCCGGTGATGCTGCCGGTGGCCTATTCGGTCGGCATTGACCCGATCCACTTTGGCGTGGTGATGGTCTGTACGCTGGGCATCGGCTTCCAGACGCCGCCGTTGGGGGAGAACCTGTTCATTGCCTCAGGCATATCGAACATCTCTATCGAGCAGATCTCGCTGCGCGCCCTGCCCTTTGCTGCGGTGAACACGATTGCGATTTTCGTCATCGCGTTCTTCCCGGAAATCTCGCTATGGCTGCCGCGGCTGTTTGGCTATTGATGTGAAAGGATCTGATATGAAACCGATGATCACCAACATCCTGTTTGCCACCGATCTGTCGCAGAACTCGCCCTATGCGTTGCGCCATGCGGCCAGCCTGGCGCAGGCGACGGGGGCAGAAATCCACGTGCTGCACGTGAATGAGCCGATCTCGGATGATGCCAGGATCACCTTCGAGATGTTCGTGCTGAACGACGAGACCCGCAAATCTGCGGCCAAACGGCGGCATGAGATGGTGAAAAAAGTGCTGGCCGAGCGGCAGGCACGGTTCTGGGCTGCGCTGGAAGGCGATGATGCCAAGATCCGCGACCAGGTCACCTCGGTCGAGGTGACCGACGGCCACCCGGCAGAGGTGATCCTGCGCCGCTCGGTTGAACTTGGCTGCGATCTGATTGTGCTGGGCGCCCATGACCACGGGTTCTCGCACACCTTCCTGGGCACCGTGGCCAAGCGGGTGCTGCGCCGGTCGCAGATCCCGACACTGGTGGTGCCTTACCAGAACGGCGAAGACGACGACTGATCCTCCCCGCAAGCGGTGTTTAGGACCGCTTGCAAACTCCGCCCGTGCAACAAGCCTCAGGCTTTTGCAGGGGCGGCTTTTACATTCGGATGCAGGTTTTTGTAGGGAAACGAACCCAGATCGCAGGGAAACACACCCGGCGCCGCGACCGGATAGACCGCACTCGCCACCGGCTCAAAGTCGGCGCGGAAATGGGCGGTGCTTTTCACACAGATGGTGCGGAAACCCTCTGGCTGCAGCCCGATATGGGTGAAATGCGCCAGATCCAGGCATTGATTGCGGATGCTGGTCACCACCAGTGTGATATCCGCCTCGACTCCATGCAGCCGCAGCGCCGCGGCGGGGCCCAGCGTGGCCACCCCGCCGCCATACATCTCGCCGGTGTAACGGCACATGCCATCGCCGAGCGCGACCACTTGAAACGCTGCTTCATACGGCTTGTCGCCAGGGGTGCCTGACCGTCCGCCAAGCGCCGCGCGGAAGATGCCCCCCTGCCCGGCCTCATGCGCTGCCGCTGCTGTTTGCGGGTCATGAAACAGCCCCATCAGCACGCCCTGCGCACCCGCTTCTGCCAGGGCCGCTAGTAATCCAGTAGTATCCGAGGTGCCGCCTGCACCCGGATTGTCCTGCACATCCGCCAGCACCACCGGCTTGCCCATGCGCGGCTGATTGGCAATTGTTGCGGCCTGCTGCGGCGTCAGCATGGGATGTTCCGACTGCGTTTCCAATTCGGCAAACAGCACCGCAATACGGTCAGCCGCCTGTCCTGCCGCCGCAGGTGTCGGGCCATAGGCAACGCAAGACGGCCGTGTGTCCGGGAAATCCGCCGCTGTGAACCCCAGTGCGATATCCGCAAGAACCCCGCCCCGCTCGAGGGGCGGCAGCGATGCATAAAGCTGCTTTCCAGGTGTTGCGCCGGTGTATTGCGCATGCAGCGGGATCAGATACCCCATCTGCCGGAACGCCTTGTGCAGGACTTCCCCCGCCAGCAGCTGCTGCAGCGCCGGCACGCAGCGCGCGCCGGTTTCTGCCATGTCCAGATGCGGGTAGGTGCGGAAAATCGCAATGTAGGAGGCCAGACCGACCGACGCCGCCGAGATATTGGCGTGCAGGTCCAGGCTGACCACGATGGGCAAGTCCGCACCAACCAAAGCGCGGACCCGGCGCAGGATCTCGCCTTCGCCGTCGGCATATGTTTCCGTGACCATTGCCCCATGCAGATCCAGAAAGAGGCCGTCCAGCGGCCCTGCGTCGCGCAAACCGTCCAGCAACCTGCCGCAGATAGCCTCAAAAGCCGCATCGGTCACATGCGCACTGGGTTCGGCTGAGCACCAAAGGATCGGGATCAGCTCCATCCCGGCCCGCTCTGCCGCCGCCGCAAATCCCGCGACCGGCAGGTTCATGCCGCGGGTCTCAGAGACCACCTCCGCCCCCTGCAGCATGGCAGGCCAGGAATCGGCCATCTCAAACTCTGCCAGCCCGGCCTTGGTGGTGCCGAAGCAATTGGTTTCGTGTTGGAAACCGGCGATGGCAATCCGCGGTTGCGCCTGCAAGCCTGTCATTGCCCCTGCGCCCAGACTGTTTTGCCGCGGCGGATTGTCCGCGTGACCCTAGTGGTCTCAAGGCTGTCAGGGTCTTCCAGCGGATTGCGGTTCAGAATTGCAAAATCCGCCAATTTGCCAGGCTCGATGGAGCCGCGGGTGTCCTCCTTGAAAACCTGCCAGGCAGCGTCGATGGTCTGTGCGCGCAGGGCAGACAGCGCGCTGATCCGCTGGCCCTCGCCCAGCCGCCGCCCGCTGGCCGTCAGCCGGTTCACAGCGCAATGGGCCAGATGGATCGGCCGTGTCGGCGTCACCGAGGCATCATTGTGGATGGTGTAGCGCACGCCGAACCGCTCAGCCGAGGCACAGGGGGAAATCCGCCCGGCACGGTCCGGCCCCAGAAAAGTATCGTAATGCCGGTCGCCCCAGAAATGCACATGCGCCGGGAAGAAGCTGACGGTGATCCCCAGCCTGGCCATCTGCTGCAACTGGTCATCGCGCAGGGCCTGGCCGTGAATGATAGTATGGCGGTGATCCGCGCGCGGGTTGGCCTCCAGCGCCGCGGCCACCGCCTCGATGAACATCTGCGCGCCGGCATCGCCGTTGCAATGGCAGTGGATCTGATAGCCCAGATCATGCAGTTTCTTCACTTCGCGGCGGTGATCCGCTTCATCGGCATAGGGCATCCCGCAAGGCTGCTCCGGGTCCGCGGGCCGGTGATAAGGCGCGCTGAGGTATGCGGTCTGCAGCTGAAAGGCCCCGTCGGTGAACAGCTTGCGCGGGCCAAGGGTGAAATGCGGGTTGCCGGGCCAGTCCAGCGCATCGGGGCCGCTGCTCAGTGCCGGTTCCAGCTCGCCGATGGGCAGCAGCATCAGATCATAGCCGGGATCCTGATCCGCAGGCAGCGAGGCGAAATGCCCAAGCATCTTGCGCGTGGCCCAGGCATTTTGGGCATAAGTCACGCCATAGGACAGGTATTCATCCCGGCAGCTGTTGAAACCCGCCCAGAACCGCGCGCGGTCGATCAGGAAATCGGTATCGCCCATCTCGCGCATCGCTGACAGGCCCTCTATCAGCCCGTTCAGCGCGCCGGTTTCCGGATCACGTCCGAACCGACCGCCCAACGGGTCGGGCGTATCGCGGTTCACGCCGTGTTTCTGCAGCGCCAGCGAGTTTGCAGACCCGTTGTGGCCCGACGCGTGAATCACCCAAACCGGGTGATCGGTGGACACACTGTCCAGCTCGGCCCGCGTCGGCATCCGGCCTTCGGCAATGGCTGTGTTGTCAAACAACACCCCCATCACCCACTCGCCCGCAGGGGTTTGGGCCGCCCTGGCCCGCAGCCGCGCCAGCGCGGTGGGGATGTCCGGGCAATCGCCGCTGGGGGCGGAGGCAAGGTTCACCCGGAACAGCCGGATGAAGCCGGGATCAGGGAAATGCCCATGCGGATCGATAAAGGCGGGGATCAGGGTCTGGCCTTGCAGATCCACTTCCTGCGTGCCTGCAGGCATCTGCGCGCGCAGCTCGGACGCAGGCCCGGCCATGCGGATGGTTTCGCCGTCGGTCAGCACCGCCTCGGGCGTCGAGTTGGCCGCATCCATCGTCAGGATCGGGCCATTGAAATACAATGTGCTCGTCATGGTCTTCTTTTCTTTGCAGGATGTCAGCCGAGAGGCGCCAGGCAGCGAAGCCCATGGCCGTTTTCGACCTCCCATTGCGGCGTCTGAATGCAGAACTCCTGGGCAAACGGGCAGCGTTCGCGGAATTCACAGCCCGAAGGGCGTTTGAGCAGGCTGGGCGGCTCGCCTTTCAGGGCGATGCGCTCAAGCCGGGCATCGGGATCGGGTTCCGGGTTCGCGCTCAACAGGCAGCGGGTGTAGGGATGGCGCGGGTGTTTAAAGATCGCCTCGGTGGTGCCTTCCTCGACCAGCCGGCCCAGATAGAGGATGCCCATCCGGTCGGCCACATGACGCACCACATTCAGGTTGTGGGTGATGATCACCATTGCCAGCCCCAGCCGCTCGCGCAGGTCGTTCATCAGGTTCAACAGTTCCCCCTGGACTGACACATCCAGACCCGCGGTAGGTTCATCCGCCAGGATCAGCTTGGGCTCCAGCGCCAGCGCGCGGGCGACGCCCACCCGCCGCGCCTGCCCGCCCGACAACTGATAGGGATAGCGGTCGGCAAAATGCGCAGGCAGGTTTACCATTTCCAAGAGACGCTTGGCTTCGGCGTCCAGATCACGGTCCTTCATGCCCTGAATGCGGTAGGGTTCGGTGATCAGGCTGCGGATCGTCAGGCGCGGCGACAGGCTGCCGACCGGATCCTGGAACATCATCGCAATGTCCTTGCGCAGGGGCCGCAATACGCGTTCCGAAGCGCCGCGGATTTCCCGGCCCTCGAACTTGACAGACCCCTCCTGTGCAGGTGCCATCCCGGCAATCGCCCGGATCACCGTTGTCTTGCCGGAACCGCTTTCGCCCACCAGAGCATAGGTTTCGCCCGGCTCCACGGTAAAGCTGACACCGGCCAGCACGTTGACCGGCCCATAGCTGGTCTTAAGGTCTTTCACATCCAGCAGGCTCATTCTGCAGCCTCCTTATGGTTCAGCCAGCAGGCGGCGTGGTGGCCTTCTTTCAACTGGGCCAGCGGCGGGACTTCTGACGCACAGCGCGCCAGTGCCTGGTCGCAGCGGTCACGGAAGATGCAGCCGCCGGGCAGGTTGGCCAGATCCGGCACCTCGCCCGGAATGGTGGGCAGCACGCGGGCGCGTTCCTTGATGTGGCCCGGGTCGCAGTCGATCAGACGGCGGGTGTAGGGGTGCTTGGGATCGTGGAAGATCTCGCGCACATCACCGCTTTCAACCACCGCGCCGGCATACATCACCACGACCCGGTCGCAGAGTTCTGCAATCACCCCCAGATGGTGCGAGATGAACAGGATGGCGCAGTCGAACTCTTGCTGCAGTTCCTGCAGGCGCTCAATGATCTGCACCTCCAGTGTTGCGTCCAGCGCCGTGGTCGGCTCATCCGCGATCAGCAGGTCCGGTTCCGACATCAGCGCCATCGCAATGGCAATCCGCTGCCGCATCCCGCCGGAGAACTCATGCGGGAACTGGTCCAGCCGTGCCTCCGGATCCGGAATGCCGACGGCGCCCAGCATCTTGGCAGCGCGGGCCCGTTTGTCGGCCTTCGACGCCTTGGAGCGGTGCTGGATATCCAGCATCTGCTGGCCGATAGACAAAACCGGGTTGTGGGTCTGCATCGGGTCCTGAAACACGATAGAGATATCAGCACCGCGCAAATCCCGCATCTTGCGCTCCGGCAGTTGCAGCAGGTCTTCGCCCTTGAACCGCACCTCGCCCTGACGGAACCGCGTGTTCGGTGCGGTCAGCCGCAGAATGGACGAGATCAGGGTGGACTTGCCGCATCCCGACTCGCCGACGATGCCGACAATCTCGCCCTTGCGCACATCAAAGCTGATATCGCGCAAGGCCTTCAGATCGCCGCGGGCGGTTTCATAGTCGACGCTGAGGCGGTCGATTTCCAGAAGTGTCTCGGTCATCGCTGTTTCCTCAGTTTCGGGTCAACCACGTCACGCAGGGACTCGCCCAGGAAGGTGAAGCCAAGCGTTGCCAGGATGATCGGCAACCCGCCGCCCACTACCAGCCAGGGGGTCTGGCGGATCAGCGAATAGCCGTCTTTCAGCAAGGCGCCCCAGCTCGGCGTCGGCGGTTTCACCCCCAGGCCAAGGAACGACAGACCCGCCTCCAGCGCAATCACGGTGGGGATGTCCATTGCCGCCAGCACCGCCAGTACGCCAACGATATTGGGCAGCATATGCACGCCGAGGATGCGTTTCATGCTGGCCCCCATCGAGCGTTCGGCCAGAATGAATTCGGAATTGCGCAGGGTGAGTGTCTGGGTCCGTGCCACCCGGCCATAGGTCGGGATCGAGGTGGCCATAACCACCACCACAACGGTCTGCAGGCTTGGCCCCACCAATGCGACCACGGCCAGCGCAAACATCACGGTGGGGAAGGAGCGGATGGTGTCAAAGAACAGCATCAGCAGATTGTCGAGCCATTTCGGCCCGTAGCCTGCGATCATACCCAGCGTCAGGCCGATGGCCATGGCGCCGAATACGGCCGGCAGGGCCACTTTCAACGCCACCTGGCCGCCCATCACGACGCGGGAAAACGTATCGCGGCCCAGCTGGTCAGTGCCCAGGATATGTGCGGCGGACGGCCCTTGCAGGCGGTCCTTGATATTCATCGCCACGGGATCATAGGGCACGATCCAGACGGCAAAGACGGCGCAGAACACAATGGTGCCGACAATGATCAGCCCCATCAGCCCCAGCGGGTCGCGGGCGACGCCGTGGATGATCTGGCCCAGTTCGGAACGGGATTTGGTCATAACGCCCTCCTTAAGTCGCTGTGCGGGCGCGGGGATCGAGCCAGGCATTGATCAGATCGGCCAGCGCGGTGGAGACCACAAACAGGCCGGTTGAGATCAGCACCGATCCCATCACGATCGGATAGTTTCGGGTGGTGATACTGTCGATCACCAGCTTGCCAAGGCCAGGGCGGGCAAAGACGATCTCGGCAAAGACGGCAGACGAGAGCAGGAACCCCATGCCGACGCCGATGACCGTGACCACCGGCAGGATGGCGATGCGCAGCGCATAGACCATCACCACCCGGCGTTCATGGATGCCAAAGGCGCGGGCGGTTCGGATATGGCTTTCGCCCATCACCTCCAGCATCGAGGCGCGCACAAGCCGGGCGATATAGCCCACCCAGCTGAGGCCGATGGCAAAGGCCGGCAGTACCAGATGGTTCAGACGGTCCCAGAAACCTTCTCCGGCCCCGATGGCCGGGAACCATTGCAGATGCACGGCAAAGACCAGCAGCGACAGCAGTGCCACCACAAAGGCGGGCGCCGCGACAAAGCTGACGGAAATCGCCGCGGTGACGCGGTCGATCAGGGTGTTGGGATGGGCTGCCGCATAGGCGCCCAGCCCGATGCCCAGAGTGGCAGACCAGATGATCGATCCCAGGATCAGCCACAGGGTGTGCGGCAATTGCTGGAACACGATATCGGTCACTGACCGCCCCGAGAACACATCAATCCCCAGATCGCCCTGCAAAAGGTTGCCGTAAAAAATGACCAGCTGTTTCCAGACCGGCTGGTCCAGTGCCAGTTCCGCGGTCAGGCGCGCCTGCAGTTCTGGCGTGGCGCGCGGGCCGAGCATGATCTGGACCGGATCGCCTGGCACGGCGCGGATCATCAGAAACATGACGGTGACCGCCACGATCAGGATCAGCAGCGCCAGCCCGAAGCGCCGGAGTGCATAAAGTAACATGGCCGCATGGCTCCCTTATTCTCGCTGTGCGGAGGAAAACGGCACGGCTGCACCGCAAATTGCAGCCGTGCCAGTCGGTCAGGCCTTAGGGGAGGATCAGGCCTTGCCGAAGTAGCGCAACAATGCCAGCCCGTCAGGCCGCAGCGCAGGTACAACACCCGCCGAATGGACCACCGGTGTCGCCTCATGGGTCAGGAAGCGGTAGGCGCCGCTTTCTTCCATCAGATCCTGCGCCCGCTGATACATCTCGGCCCGTTTGGCCTGGTCGGTCAGCTGCGAAGCCTCGGTGTGGATCTGGTCGTATTCTTCATTGCTGAAACGCTCCCAGTTCCAATGGCCGACCTGCTCGGTGGTGAACCACGAGGTTGCGTAATACGGGTCCGGGGTCATCGAGTAGCGGTTCAGCACCAGCTGCAGGTCTTCATTGTCGGCGCTGGCCCAGAAGGCACCGGATTCCAGCACGTTGACCTCAACCGTGATGCCGATCTGTGCCAGTGTTGCCTGAATGACCTGGGCGGCAGTGGTGAAGGTGGTTTTGTTCAGCGTGTCGAGCTTCAGGGTGACGTTGGTCTCACCGGACTCGGCCAGCAGTTCCGCTGCCTTGGCAAAATCCGCCTGCGGCGGCACCAGCGACTGCGGGCGGTTGCCGGCCAGACCCGGCGCGATGATGCCGGTTGAAGGGTCCACAGCCCCGAAATAGGCGGCCTCCAGCACCGAGGGCACATCAATCGCGTGCTGGATCGCTTGCCGCAGCTTCTTGTTCTGCAGCTTGGGGTGATCCAGGTTCATGCCCAGCCACGTGTAATACAGCGACGGGTATTCCAGCAGCGTGCCGCCATTCGGCACCCCGTCGCGGTACCGCTGAACCGACCCCAGCGACACGCGGGTGAAATCCAGCTCACCCGCCTCAAATGCGATCTCGGCGGTGTTTTCATCGTCAATCGGCAGGATCTCGATGGTATCCCAGGCCGGGGCGTCACCCTTCCAGTCCGGGTTGCGCTTCAGGACGGTTTTTTCCTTTGGCGACCAGCTGTCGCGCAGGTAAGGACCGGATTCCGCCAGCGGATCAGTGGTTGCCTTGCCGCCCGCGGCCTCCCAGGCCTTTTTCGACACGATGTTGCCGGTGATATAAGGCAGCGCGATGCTCCACAGCGGCGCAAAGGGTTCCTTCAGCACAATTGTGCCTTCGCGCTCGCCGGTCACCTCGACGTGGCTCAGCGGGCCCATGTCGGGCTTATTCGGGCTTTCGGTCTCGTCGGCTACGATGCGCTCAAAGCTGTATTTCACGTCTTCGGCGGTCATTGCGCCAAAGCCGTTTGTGAACCCGATGTCGTCGCGCAGTGCGAATTTGATGTGGGTCTCGTCGCCTTGTTCGATCATCGCGGCGGCATCCATCTGCCAGTCCCATTCGCGGCCCGGCTTGTACTGGATCAGCTTGTTGTAGATCGAGGCATGGATTTCCTCGTCGATCACCCCCTTGGAAAAGGCCGGGTCGATGCTTTGCAGGTCCCCATAAGAGCGCACCCGCAGGGTTCCGCCCTCTGCCGCCATGGCGCGGTTGCCAAGGCCCATCGGCAGCACTGCCGCCGCCCCCAGCGCGGTTGCGCCTTTCAGGAAATTGCGGCGCCCCACCGGCGCTTTGGTCCATTCGATCTTCATGGTTTCCTCCCTTAAGATCAGATCAAAGAAGCCCGCGCGGAAGGGTTTCAGCCCATTCCTTTGTCAGGACTTCCGTTTCATCCGCGCCTTCGGTGGCGCGCAATTTGCGGGTCAGATAGAAATTCTGCCCGTCGCAATGCATGGTGTTTTCTGTATCGATGGCGACCTGCCAGCCCTCCCGTTCAAAGGTGAAACGCCACTGCGTTTCAAACCGGGCCGAGGCCGGATCGTCGGGGTGAATGGCATAGCCCATCGTAACATCGCTGCCCGTGGCCAGCCCGTGATAGGGATCCCGCGTCTCACCGAAGTCATCGAAGGTTTCCAGCAGCACGGTGCTGTCGTCCAGCACCCTGCGCTCCGAACGGGCGGCAGGCGCGCGCAGTTCCGCGGCCCGCAGCACCGGATAATCCTGCGCAGGGCCGGGATTGGCCGGGTCGATTTCCGCACGCGCAGCGCGCAGCGGCAGATACAGCGCGCAGCCTTCCAGGTGCAGGGTAACTTCCGCGGCCTCCGGTGCAGGCCAGATCATCGGCCAATAGGAGGTCGACAACGCCAAGCGCAGCCTATGGCCCGCCCGCAAGCGGTGCGCGCATTCATTAAGCGCGATTTCGGCCTCATAGACCTGTCCGGGCACCAGCGGTTCCGGCGTCTCGTGGCTAGTGCAGTGGGTCAGGTTCAGCGGCCTGAAGGTGATCCGTTGCGACACGCCTTCGGGCGAAACATCGCAGAGCCGCGCCACGATCTGCGCAACCGGCTTGTCCGCTGCGAAGCGCAGCCGCAGCCGGGCCCGTCCCAGCAGCTCCAGCGGTGCATCCAGCGCGGCGCTGTCAAAGCAGACCGACAGTGCGTCATCCTCGGACTGATCGCCTGCCAGTTCATTATCTATCCGCATGCCCGGACAGAAATAGCCGCTGGCCTGTCCCGTATGAGCGGGCGAGCGGACAGCCAGCACTCCCTGCCCTGCCGTTTCCGCAAAACCGCCCGGCACCAGATGCCAGGCCGCCTCGGACACATTCAGCGAGGGCCAGTCTGCCTCGGCCACCCAGCGGCCTTTGCGCGGGGTGTTCTGCGCTGTGGGGTTGAAATGCTCTTGCATAAAGGCACGGTAGGCGGGCAGATCCTCGGCGCCGTTTTCCTCCTGCTTCAGCCAGCGGTCGAACCAGCCCAGCACCTCGGAATGGAAATCGGCCGGCCCCAGTTTGGACAGATGCGCATAGCGGTGCTCCCAGGGGCCGGTCATCGCTTTGGCGGGCACGCTCAGATTGGCTGCCAGGGCGGGCGGCGTGTTCACGTAAGGGTCGGCCCAGCCGGTAATGGCCAGAACCGGTGCCTTGATTGCGGACCAGTCCTCGCAGACCGAGCCGTGTTTCCAATATCCGTCCCGCAGCGGATGGCGCATCCAGTCCGCAGCGCTGAACGGCACGTTTTCCATCCGCGATATCCAGTCCTCGCGCCAGTCCGGGCGCAGCTCCGGATCCGTGGGACGGGTCAGATAGGCAAACATCTGCGCGCCCCAACTGGCATTGTCGGCCACCAGGCAGCCGCCCATAAAGTGGATGTCGTCCGCATAACGATCCACGGCCGAGGCCACGGTGACCACCGCCTTCAGCGCCTCCGGCTGGCGGAAGGCCAGCTGCAACCCGTTGAACCCGCCCCAGGAAATCCCGATCATCCCCACCTGGCCCGTGCACCAGGGTTGCGCTGCAATCCAGGCCAGAACGGCCTCGCCGTCACGCAGCTCCTGTTCGGAGTATTCGTCGTCAAACGCGCCGTCGCTGTCACCGGTGCCGGCAATGTCCACCCGCAGGCAGGCATACCCTTCGGCAGCAAACACCCGGTGCGTGGTCTCGTCCCGCGCAGCGGTGCCGTCACGTTTGCGGTACGGCAAGTATTCCAGGATTGCGGGAAACGGCCCGGCGCCCTCCGGCATCCACAGGCGTGCCGCAAGCCGGCGTCCATCCGGCATCGGGATCCAGTGATGAAGGGTGCTTGCAGCGGGCATTGCGGTCTCTGGCTGGGTTACTGTCCTTCTAGAAAACCCGGTTTCTTCAAATGCGAAACTGTGCAAACATGCGCGAACTGACGCGGTAAGAAACGAACTAGCGTCAATTCGCGAAGGATACTGAGCTTTGCCGGAAAGTTTTTCAGAAAATCTGCGCTCGCTTTGCGCCGAGCATGGCAGCATCGCGCAGATCTGCCGCGAGATCGGAATCAACCGCCAGCAATTCAACCGCTACCTCAATGGCAGCAGCCTGCCCGCCGCCCACAACCTGCGCCGTATCGCCCGGTATTTCTCGATCCCGGAGGCGCAGCTGTTCACCGCCAACTCTGAATTCGAAACCCGGCTGGAGGATGCCGCAGGCCCGGTGCAGCACAGCCCGGCAGACCGGTTCCTGTCGCCGTTCCGCGGCCAGCAGCGCAATCTCAAACGTTATCTGGGTTTCTACCACGCCTATTTCCGCACCCCGTCCTGGGGCGAAGGGATCTTCTGCTCGCTGACCCGGTTTATTGAGCAGGACGGGTATATTCTGTCCCGCAACCTGGAAATCGCCCATGATCCCGAGCAAAGCATCCGGCAGATTTCGCGGTATGAAGGCATGGTCACCCTGCGCGGCAACCGGCTGTTCATCACCGAACATGAACGCGCCCGCGAGGGCAGCGTGGCGCAGACCATCCTGTTTTCGGCCCACCGCCAGCAGCTGAAATACCTGCGCGGCATGACCATGGGTGTGGCCTGGCGGCCGTTTCCGCGCCCCTATTCGGCGCGGGCGATCTGGAAGCGCCTGGATGAGCGGGTCTCGGCGCGCGAGGCGATTGCCGCCTGCGGTGTTTACCCGGTCCGCAGCCCGCGGATCGATCCCACCGTGCGCAACTACCTGGAGGCTCCGGCTCAGACGGATCTTCCGGAAACACCGGGCAGCGTCCTGTTCTAAGCAACACTCCGGCCCCTTGACCGCCATAGAGGGCATGCGGCCCGTTCAGGGGGCCGCCACCGGGTTACCCCTTGATCAGCGCCAGCATTTCACCGTGCAGTTCCGGCGTCGCCGCCGAAATCACCCGGCCGTCGGATTTCAGTCCCAGCGGCTGACCGTCCCAATCGGTGATCACCCCGCCGGCGGCTTCGATCACCGCTGACACCGGCAGATAGTCATAGGGCTGCAGGTCATAGTCGATGACCGCATCCGCATGGCCTGCCGCCAGCAGCGCATGCGGATAGCAATCATAGGCAAAGCGGCGGGTCTGGCCGGCCTGCATCAGCCGTTCGAACAATTGCGGATAGTCGCGGTGGATCTTGTCGCCTTCGTTGACGAACAGGATCGATTGGTCCA
Organism: Leisingera sp. F5; assembly: GCF_001593695.1. Taxonomy (NCBI): domain Bacteria; kingdom Pseudomonadati; phylum Pseudomonadota; class Alphaproteobacteria; order Rhodobacterales; family Roseobacteraceae; genus Leisingera; species Leisingera sp. F5. Next base: position 18,576 of record NZ_LUKH01000033.1, read on the forward strand.
GCCGGGTCTGGTCCGAAACGCGGATCGGGGCGCCGTTCAGCGTGGCGCCTGCCCCGCGCACGCCCAGAAAGGTCTCCCCCAGGGCAGGCATACCGATCACCCCGGCCTGGGGGACGCCGCCCTTCAAATACCCCAGCAGAAAGCCGAACAGCGGATGGCCCGACAGAAACGACCGGGTGCCGTCGATCGGATCGATGATCCAGACATCGTTGCGGTCCGCACCGTCAAAGCCATGTTCCTCGCCAAAGATGCCGTGGCCGGGGAAATGCTGCTTCAAATAGGCGCGCACCTTGTCCTCGATCCCTTTGTCGGCCTGGGTAACAGGGCTTTCATCCGCCTTGAATTCAACCCCGAGCCGACCACGAAAATAGCCGCGGGCAGCATCCCCGGCGATTTCGGCAATCCGAACGGCGTGATCTGCGTAATCCTGTGTCGTCAGCATCGTTCCAGGTTCCACTCCCATGATCTTCAGTCCCGGTTTCATTCTGACGGTATCCAGGTCCCGGAGTGTCTGCAGTGACTGCGTTCTGCTGGATTTCAAACCGCTCGCGCAGCCGCCCGCCTCGATTCCCTGCGTGATGGCAGACTTTCGCAAAGACGTGGGTATAGTCAACAAATTTATGGGAAAATGACCGAAACTTCGGACTATATCGAAATCAACTTGAAACTATGACCATTGCTCTGCTGAATTGACCGTTTGCAATGCGGGCGGATCCAAACGGGAATGAATCAAGCTGATGTCTGTTCCCCTGCGGCTGATGCTAACCCGCTCCGGCCAGATGCCGGGTGGCCATGGAAAACAGCTCTGCCTGCGACGCAATTCCCAGTTTGGAATAGGCGTGGTGCCGGTGGACTTTGACGGTGCCTTCAGCAATCCCAAGGTATGCGGCGGCCGAAGGCGTCGAATGCCCCTGCAAGACCAGTTGCACCACCTCCCGTTCCCGCGGGCTGAGGACGCCGGTGCCAAAAGTCTGCATCCGGTCCTCCCAATCCGGCTTCTGGACGCCTTCTGCTGCCGTCTCTGCCTGCCCCCATTGCCGCCGGACCGCGGCGGATATCACCTGGAACACCGCATTCAGCCGCGCGGTATCCGCCGCCTCAAACCGCTGCCGGCGGGCAAAACGGGCCAGCGAGACGATGACCCAGCGCTCTGCCCTGTCCTGTACCAGCACGCCGATCTCGTCGCTGATACTGATCTTGCGGTAGAAGGCGCGGTAGTATTCCGACCGGTAGAACGCCTCTGGTGCCAGATCCATCAGCCGGTAGGCCCCCGGAGTACAGCCGTTGCGGCAGGCCTGATACAGCGACACAGGCGGCAGTGCGCCTTCATAGCGTGAGATGATCATCGAATCAAAGCTGCAGCACTGCGACAGGATTTGCCGCAGCGCACCGGGAAAGCGGTCGGTGCCAAGAGTTTCTGCCAAAGCAGCCAGGGCGGTCACCCAGCCGGCGGCCAACGGGGGATGGGGGATCTCAGCGTTCAATTCTATACCTAAAGATATATGTCCATTGCTAAGTTTACTGGCATAAGTGCGGATTTCAAACTGGGGCCGACCGGAATTTCAATCCAACGGAGCCCCAGATGACCGAAACCTCCAGCGTGAACCCCGTACAGGGCGACTTGGCCTTTACCCGCGGCAATGACCGCGGCGTGATTGCCGAAGCCAGCTATGCCGGCGCGCTCAGCTTCATGCGCCGCCGCTATACCCGCGACCTGAGCGGCGCGGATGTGGCGGTGATGGGCGTGCCCTTTGACCTCTCGGTTTCCAGCCGATCCGGCACAAGGCTGGGGCCGCGCGCCGTGCGCTCCGGCTCCAGCCATATTGCCTGGTCGAAACCCTGGCCCTGGGAGGCGGATCCCTACGAGGCGCTGCGGGTTGTCGATTACGGCGATTGCGAATTCGACTATGGCTATCCGCACAAGGTGCCGGGCCAGATCGCCCAGGCCGCCCGCGATGTGCTGGCCACCGATACCGCGCTGCTGTCCATCGGCGGCGATCATTTCATCACCTATCCGCTGCTGAAGGCCCATGCGGAGAAACACGGGCCCCTCAGCCTGATCCAGTTCGACGCCCATTCCGACACCTGGGCGGACGAGGAAGGCCGCATCGATCACGGCACCATGCTGTGGCACGCCATCCGCGAAGGGCTGGTGGATCCCGCCCGCTCGGTCCAGGTCGGCATCCGCACCCACAATCCCGATCCGATGGGTATGAATATCATCGATGCCATCGAGGTGCAGAAAACAGGCCCCGAGGCGGTGGCCGGGAAAGTCCGCGCCATCACCGGCGACCACAAGACCTATGTCACCTTTGACATCGACGCGCTCGAGCCCGCCTCCGCCCCTGGCACCGGCACGCCCGTCATCGGCGGTCTCTCGCCCTATCAGGCGCAGGAGATCATCCGCGGGCTGGCGGGCACTGACGTGATCGGCATGGACGTGGTCGAGGTCGCCCCGGCCTATGACATCTCTGAGATCACCGCCATCGCTGCGGCCACCATCGCCAATGATCTGCTCTGCCTCTACGCCGCCGGTCCCTCCGGCTTGCGGTGAGGCGGATACTTCCGCCGCAGGAGCTTGCTCGGGATGCATGGTCCTGCGCCAGTCAACGGCGCCCCCGGCGTAACGGAGGCGCTTGCAGCTGCTACTGAACCACCGGCTCCTGCGCCAGCTCCAGATGCAGTTCGCTGCCGGTGTAGGGGCTGGCGGCAATCGCCGCGTCGTCCAGCTCCACCCCCAGCCCCGGCTCGGCCGACGGGATCACATAGCCCTCTTCCCAGGTGATCGAGGATTTGAGGCAGGACATATAAGGCCCGTCAAAAGTGCCGATCGACTCCAGGATCAGAAAATTCGGACTGCAGGTCGCAATCTGGATGTTCGCCGCCGCCACCACCGGCCCGCAATAGAGATGCGGCGCGATCTGGGCCTGCCGTGTCTCGGCCATGCTGGCGATTTTCTTAGCCTCCAGCAGGCCGCCGACGCGCCCCAGGTCCATCTGCAGGATTGACGCAGCACCGGCCTCCAGCACCCGCGCGAATTCATGCTTGGTGCAGAGCCGCTCCCCGGTCGAGATCGGCACCGAGGTAAACCGCGCCACCTCCGCCATATCGGCGGGGTTCTCCGGCGGGACCGGCTCCTCGAACCACAAGGGTTCATAGGGTTCCAGCCGCCGCGCCATCCGCTTGGCGCCAGAGACGGTGAACTGCCCGTGGGTGCCGAACAGCAGGTCCGCGCGGGTGCCGACCGCCTCGCGGATGCGCTTCACGAACATCTCGCTACGCTCAAGATCCTCCATCCGCGGCTGATGCCCGTCATAGATCGTATAGGGGCCTGCGGGGTCGAATTTCACCGCTGTGAAGCCCTCATTGACCCGCTGCAAAGCAACCTCGGCCGCAATGTCCGGATCGTTATAGACATTGGGCGCCTCCGGATCCGGGTACACATCCCCCGCCGGCGGATAAAGATAAGTATAGCTGCGCAGCCGCTCATGCACCTGGCCGCCCATCAGCTCGTAAACCGGTTTGCCGGCTGCCTTGCCGATGATGTCCCAGCAGGCCATTTCCAGCCCGCTCAACACCCCCATAACGGTCACATCGGGCCGCAGCGTGTAGCCTGCGCCATAGGATTTGCGCCACAGCTTCTCGATGTGATGCGGATCACAGCCTGCGAACTGGCGGGCAAACATCTCCTTGGCCATCGCGCAGCACAGCTCCGGCCCAAAGGTGGCGTTATAGATTTCCCCCACTCCGGTGATACCACAGGCCGTGGTCAGGCGCACAAAAATGAAATAGCGCCCGCCATGGCGCGGCGGCGGATTACCGAACACAAAGGTTTCGATGGTATCGAGTTTCATTTGACTTTCCCTGTCATTCCGCCGCCAAGGGCCTGTTTTCATTGTCTTCCAGAACCAGTTCAGCGCCGCGCGCGGCCAGCATCATGGTCGGCGCATTGGTGTTGCCCGAGGTCACATTGGGGAAGGCCGAGGCATCAATCACCCGCAGCCCCGCCACCCCATGCACCCGCAGCCGGGCGTCCAGAACCGAGCTGCCGGCATCCCTGCCCATCCGGCAGGTGCAGGTCGCATGAAACACGCTGCCGGAGCGTTCCCGGAAGTTCTCAAGCAATGCCGCGTCATCCATCTCCAGAATATCCGGCACCCGCCGCTCCCGCGTGACCGCCTGGATGGCCGGGGTCTGCACCAGCGCCTGCAGCAGGTGGCTGGCACGCACCGCGGTCGCCTTATCCTCGTCCGTTGACAATGAATTCGGCTCAATCAGCGGCGCCTGCGCCGGGTCGGCGGATTGGATCGTGATCTGCCCCCGGCTGGTCGGCCGGCTTGGCTGCACGCACAGCAGGAACCCGTTGTCCTTGTCGATCTGCGGCTTGCCGCTGGGCCGCGTCGAGTAAGACGCCGGGTTGCAGTAAACCTGCACATCCGGCAGCGCCGCGCCTTCGGTGCGGATAAAACCGCTGCACTGGTTCACCGGCACGCTTAAGGGCCCCTTGCGGGTCAGCACATACTGCAGCCCCGCCTTCATCTGTCCGGCAAAACTGCCCAGCCGGTCGTTCAATGTCGCGGTATTGGCCCAATAGAAATGCGACACCGCCAGATGGTCCTGCAGCCCCTGCCCCACCTGCGGCAGATCATGTTTCACCGCGATCCCGTGCCGTTGCAACAGCGCCGCCGGCCCGATCCCCGACAGCTGCAGCAGTTGCGGAGAGTTCACCGCACCCGTACTCAGGATCACCTCCCGCGCTGCCACCGCCTGCTGCCGTTGGCCCTTCACACGAAAGGCGGCACCGGTTGCCCGCCCGCCCGCCATCAGCACTTTTTCGACCAAGGCACCACGGACCACCGTCAGATTGCCGCGCCTCAAAGCAGGCCGCAAAAACGCATCCGCCGAGGACCAGCGCCGCCCGTCCTTCACCGTGCTGCGCACATACCCCATGCCCTCGCCCGGCAGCGTATTGGCTCCGGCTTCAGCGCGGGCGTTCATGTCCTGCAGAAACGGCCAGCCCATCTCTTGCGCACCGGCCAGAAAGTTCCGGGCAAAGGGGTGCATCCGCGCGCCAAGGTCCGTGACCCGCACCGGCCCGCTGCCCCTCAGCCGGCGGCGGCCGTCGTGCCATTCGTCGTTGGTTTCCAGCGCCTCATAGCTGCGGCGGACATTCTCCCAGCCCCAGCCGGTGGCGCCCGCCGCCTCCCAATCGTCAAAATCACGCGGCAGGCCCCGCACATAGGCCATCGCGTTGATCGAGCTGGAGCCACCCAGGACCTTGCCCCGCGGCCAATAGGCCTCGCGCCCGTTCAGCCCTGGATCCGGCGCTGCCGAATAGCGCCAGTTCACCGCCGGGTCCGAGAAGGTGAAGCCATACCCCACCGGAATCTTGATCCAAAACCGCCGGTCAGTGCCGCCCGCCTCAATCAGCAGCACGGTGTAGCGGCCATTTGCCGTCAGCTTGTCCGCCAGCACACAGCCCGCCGAACCGGCCCCGACGATAATGAAGTCATATGTTTGTGCCATGGCAAGCCCGAGTCCCTTGATCTCGCCCAGCTTGCGCATTGGCGTATAGTTAATTCAAACAATGGGTTTTACCCCTAAGGCTAATCTGTGCTTAAAGGTGTGCATGACTGACCTGCCCTACGTCACTTGGCTCAAAGCCTTCGAGGCCGCCGCCCGCCTCAACAGTTTCTCTGCTGCGGCCGAGGAACTGGGCCTGACCCCTGCCGCCATCAGCCAGCAGATCCGGCTGCTGGAAAAACATCTGAACACCCAGCTCTTCAAGCGCCTGCCCCGCGGCGTGGCGCTCACCGATACCGGCCAGGCCTATGCCCAGCCGATCCGCAAATCCTTTGACGACATGCAGCGCGCCACCACCGGGCTGTTCAGCAAGAAACGCAAGCGGGTGGTGCGCTTGCGCGCGACGATTTCCTGTGCCGCACTGGTGATTGCGCCGCAGCTTGCCCGGTTCCAGGCCGAACACCCGGAAATCTTTGTGCAGCTCTCCACCACCGTCTGGTCCAGCCGCTTTGACGAGGAGGCGCTGGACATCGACATCCGCTATGGCTCCGGCGACTGGCAGGAGGCGCAGATCCTGCACCTGGGCCACGAAAATGCTATTCCCGTCTGCAGCCCGGCCTATGCCGCAGCGCTTGGCGGCAACCCGTCGATCGAGGATCTCGCCCGCGCCGATGTGGTGCAGATCATCGGCTCGGAAACCGACTGGGGTCGGCTGGCCGACCTGCACGGGCTGACGCTGCAGGTCACCACCGACTGGCTCAAGGCCGATTCCTCACTGCTGGCGCTGCAGACGGTGGCGGCCGGCCACGGGGTGACGATGGTGCTGGAAAGCTTTGCCCGGCAGTATATCGAGCAGGGGCTGGTGACCGCGCCCACCGCCTATAAGCTGCCAAAACGCCGCTCACACTATATGGTGGTCAACGACCGCGCCACGCAGCGGGAGGAAGTAAAGGCGGTCAGTAATTGGATCACGTCGCTTTATCAGTCGCTGACCTGAAATCCCGCAACTGCCGGATATCCTCCAGCAAGGCCAGACACTTGCGTGCGGCCGGGTTTTGCGCGCCAAAGCGGGTCAGCCGGGCATAAAGGCATGTGTCCCGGCTGAACCACGCACCAGGCAACTCCGCCAGCTGCCCCCGCTCCAAGTAAGGGTCCGCAAAACCGCGCCATCCCAGCGCCAGCCCGCGCCCTTGCGCCGCGGCCTCCAGCAGAAAGACGTAATTGTCAAAGCTGTCCGCCTGCGGCCAGGCACGCATGATGCCGCACCCCTCCTGCCAGTCCTCCCAGCGCAGCCAGCCGAAGTTCTCCTGCCGCAAGCTCAGCAATCCGGGCGGAGTGCCGCCGTTTTTCAACGCAAAGGACGCCTGTGCGATGATTTCCGGCGTTCCGACCGGTTTCACTTCTTCCTTGCAGACCGCCACATGCTCACGCTCCGGCGGGATCTGCGAATACTCAAAGACGATATCTGCGCCGGTATCAATCGCTGCACCGGTCAAATTGTATTCGGCGGTGACAAACCGCAGCTCTGTCTCTGCGCCCAAGGCTGCCCGCAGCGCGCTGTGGCGCGGCAGCAGCAGCAGATGCGAAACCGAGTAAGAGCAGGTAATCGTCACCCCTGTCTCAGGCTTCACAAACTCCCCCGCCGCCCGCTGCAACCCGTCCAAAGCCTGTACCACAGAGGCATAAAACCCCTCGCCTTTCCGCGTCAGCCGGATCTGCGAACCGCTGCGGTCGAACAAGGGCGCCCCCAGCCGCAGCTCCAGATTGCGGATATGGCGGCTGATTGCCGGCTGCGAAGTGTTCAGCTCCGCCGCCGCCCGCGCAAACCCCTGCAGCCGCGCCACCGCCTCAAAGGCCGTCAACGCATTCACCGAAGGCAGGTTGTATCTTCGCATCATCATACCAAAACGGATATGTCTGCAAGCACGCAAAAGCAATAGACAGACTCAGCCCCCTGCCCCAGCCTCTCCCCCAAGCGCAAACAGGGAGAGCCGCAATGCCGGACTATGAAAAACCCGCCCATTGGGCCAATCCAAAGAACAAGCTGTTCCCGCATCAGGTCGGCTTCACGGCGCCGCCGCATGACTTTGACGCAGCCCCTTCGGATTTTCTGCGCATGGCGCCGCGCTCGGTGGGCGTGCATGGCCGGATGCTGCACGTGCCGGACTACGCCCATCAGCTGGGCCAGCGGCAGAAGAATTTCGGCCTGCTGGAAGAATTCGTCGAATGCATGGCCAACAACGGTGCCGACGTTTGCGGCCAGGTGGGGTCGAATTGGGTGCACGCCTCAGGGAGAGGCGTCGAGGGCATCCGCCAGCACTGCGAAATGCTAAGCGACAAGTACGAAACCCCCTTTCACATGGCCGGCTACGCCATGGTCGAAGCCCTGCGCGACCAGAATGTCGAAAAGGTCGCCCTGAACGCCTGCTACCACCCGGACAGCTGGTATCAGGGCACCGTCGGGTTCCTGAAGGAAGCCGGATTCGATGTGGTCTGGGCAGGAAATTTCCACGATCAGGGATGGTTCGAAACCCAGAAAGACGTCGACAATTGCATCTGGTGCTTTGACGAGGATCTGATCTGGAAATCCTTCGACTGCACCGCCGAACAAGCGCCGCAGGCCGATGCCTATCTGATCAACGGCATGAGCAATTACCGCCGCGCCTCCGACGGCATCGCGCAGCGCCCGGTGCATTACGCGGCAGAGCTGGAGGAGCGCCTCGGCAAGCCGGTCATCGGCCATGACATCGCGCTTTACTGGCGGATCTTCAAAACCCTGGGCCTGAAACCCGAAACACCGCAGGGCTCCCTGCTGTCTTCTCTGTAAAAGGAACCCCTTGATGCATAAGATTGTCGCATTGTGGGCCGTGCCCCGCTCCACCTCCACCGCGTTTGAATGGATGATGCGCCAGCGCGGCGACCTCGATTGCCTGCATGAACCCTTTGGCGAGGCCTGGTATCAGGGCGAAGACCCGCTGTGGCCGCGCTATACCGAGGGCGAGAAAACCACCCCCGGCCTGACCCTGGAAAGCGTCTGGGAGGATATCAAGGCCCGCGCCCAGAAGGGCCCGGTGTTCCTCAAGGATTTTCCGCATTATATCAACCATATGTGGGATCCTGAATTCCTCAGCCACTTCACCCATGCCTTCCTGATCCGCGACCCGGCCAAGACCATCACCTCGATGTACAACAAATGGCCGGATTTTGATGAGCTGGAGGCCGGCTTCCCCGAGCAGCGGGCGCTGTTCGACCTGCTGACCGTCCTGAACGGCACCCCGCCGCCGGTGGTCGACAGCGATGATCTGCTGGAGAATCCCGAAGAAGTGACCGAAGCCTTCTGCGAGGCGGTCGGCATTCCATTCATTAAGGAAGCGTTAACCTGGGAGCCCGGCGGCGACCCTTCCGCGCACAGCTGGTGGGACGGCGGGTCTTTCCACGCCAACCTGGCGAAATCCACCGGCCTCACCCGCCAGGCCCGCAAATACGTGGAGATCGAGAACACACCCGAGCGTGTCCGCCGCGTCCACCGCCGGATGCTGCCGCATTACCAGAAGATGCATCAGCACCGCATCCGGGTGCCGCAGATCGCCTGAATGGCCCTCCGGCCTGCGGGGTTTCACCAAGCTGTCCCGGCGGGGACAGCTTGTCTTGTTGTCTGGACCCCTAGCCGCCAAGCATCTCCAGCGCGGCGGCCATGGCGCTCCACAGCTCCTCGGCCGGCTCTGTTCCAACCGAGATCCGCACAAACCCCGGCGCCACCGCATCGCCCCAACGGGCGCGGCGTTCAGCCGACGTATGCACCCCGCCAAAGGACGTTGCGGAGCGGATCAGCGGGCAGGAGTTGATGAAGGCATCCGCCTGTTCAGAGCTGTCCAAAGTGATCGAGATCAGGAAGCCGAACCGCGCCATCTGCTGCTTGGCCAGTTCGTGCGAAGGATCGGAGGCCAGCCCGGGGAAGCGGATGTCCTGCACCAGCGGATGCGCCGCCAGCCGTTCCGCCAGCACTTCCGCTGTGCTGCACATCCGGTCAAACCGCACGTCCAAAGTCTCCAACCCCCGGTGTGCCAGCCAGGCCTCCTGCGGGCCGGGGATGCCGCCGCCGAACTGGCGCCACTCGCGCGCGGCTTGCAGGATATCCTCGTTGCGGGTGGCCAGGTGCCCCATCAGCACATCCGAATGCCCGCCCGGCGCCTTGGTGTCAGAGGCCACAACCACATCCGCGCCCAGCTCCAGCGGCCGCTGTCCCAGCGGGGTCATGGTGGTGTTGTCCACGATCAGGATCCCGCCTGCCGCATGGACCGCATCACCAATCGCGCGCAGATCGCAGAGGTCCAGGCCGGGATTCGATGGTGTCTCCGCAAAAACAACGTCAAAGCCATCAAAGCCGCCCTCGGCAAATCCGGTGGTGGGTCGCTGTTCGACCTGCACGCCCAGATTTTGTAGAAACCGCTCGCTGAGGCGCCGGGTGACGTAGTAGCCGTCCGAGGGGATCAGGATCTTTGCCCCCGCTTTGACCGTTGCAAACAGCGACGCCGAGATCGCCGCCATTCCCGAAGGATAGGCCAGCGTTGGCGCGTCCTCCAGATAGGCCAGCACATGCTCCAGCTGCTCCCACGTCGCATTGTCCACCCGGCCATAGCTGGGGCCGCCGGTCCAGTCACCCGGCAGGTGGTACATTGAGCTTTGCGTCAGCGGCAGTGCCACCGGCTCGCCTTCGGACAGCGTGTTGCCGCGCAGGTGCAGCATGGCTCCGGCTTTGGGGGCGGTAGGTGTGTCCATGGACTGGTGCCTTTCCTGAAATCAAGGTTTCAGGAGTGATAACCGGCAGGAGGGAAAATGCAAATTGGAAGGCGGAGGCTTTGAATCGGAACACTGAGGGCAGCGCCCGCCCATGGGGCGGGCGCTGCCCGGCCTAACGGCCGGGCGGAAGAGAGCTTGTCAGCTCAGCAAATCTTATCCCATCCAGCGGCGGACCGGGGCGGCGGCCTCTTCCAGCGCCTGGCAGACCACGTCGATCAGGGTCGGGCCGTCATGGGCAAAGGCTTCCTTGATCGCCTGGTCCAGATCCTCGGGCCGTTCCACACGCCAGGTCCTGACACCGAACGCTTCGGCCACCGCGGCGTGGTTGGTGCGGTTGAAGTCGACGTTGTAATAGCGCTTGCCGCAATCGTCACGCTGGCTGGCCTTGATCCAGCCGAAGTTGGCGTTGGAAAACACCACATAGGTGATCGGCGCGTTGCAGCGCACCACGGTCTCCAGCTCGCCGCAGGTGAAGTTGAAGGAGCCGTCGCCCATCATCCCCACAACTTTGCTGGAGGGCCGCCCGAACCAGGCGCCAAGTGATGCCGACAGCGCATACCCCAGCGCACCATGGGCCCGGTTGGTGATATACTGGCGGCCCGGGTGTTTCTGCTGCGAATAAGCGTTGTAGTAAGGGCAGCTGGTGCCGGGGTCGGAGACCACGATGGCGTCGTCCGGCAGGTTCTGGTTCAGCGCGTGAATGATCTGCTCGGGCAGCACCTGTTCGGTCTTGCTGTTTGCCAGCTCTTCGAACTTGGCAAACTTGCGCTGCTTGATGCCGGCAATTTTGGCGGCGCCGCCGAAGGACGGCATTTCGCCCTCGCGGCTGTCGAGGCAGGCGTTCATCGCCTGCAGCGCCAGTTTCAGGTCTGCGACCACGCCGACCTCGGTCGGGTAGTTGGCGCCTATAGTCATCGGGTCATTGTCGAAATGCACGATGCGCTGGCCGGGCTTCGGCGCCTCCCAGCGCGAGGTGGTGGTGGAGCCTGCGCGGCAGCCCATGAAGACCACCAGATCGGCGCCCTCCATCATCTCCCAGGTTTCATCCGTGCCGCCGTTGGAGCCGACCACGCCCAGCGATTGCGGGTGGGTATCGGCAAGCGAGCCCTTGCCGGAGATCGAGGTGCCGACGGCGATATCGAGGCGGGAGGCAAGCCGACCCAGCTCCTCCATCGCACCCGAGATAACCACGCCGCCGCCGCAGACGATCAGCGGTGACTTGGAGGTGAAGATGGCCTCGACTGCGGCCTCTGCTGCGCCCGGTTCGGGGGCTGCGCGGTAGGAGGGGTAGCTTTGATGCTTGGGGTCGCCCCAAATGTCATCTGCCGGGACATCATCATACTGGATGTCATAGGGCAGGCCCAAATGCGCCGAGCCGGAGCGGCCGGTGGTCATCGCCCGGAACGCCTGGCGCACCATGCGCGGGATGTGATCGGCGCGTTTGATCACCGTGTTGAACTTGGTCAGCGGGTCCATCAGGACCTCCTGATTGACCTCGGTCAGCGGGAATTTTCCGTAAGACCCCACGGAAATGTCGGTGGTGATCGCCAGCACCGCGTAAGAGCTTTCGTTGGCTTCGATCAGCCCCGGCAGGATGTAAGTGGCACCGCCGCCGGACGGGCCTTCGCAAACGCCAACCCGGCCGGTCACGCGGGAAAACCCGTCTGCCATATAGGCCGCGCTGCGCTCATCGCGGGTCAGGACATGGGTGATGCCGTGCTCCAACCGGTTCATCGCATCATAGAAGGGCAGCGTGGTGTCACCGCAGAGGCCAAAGATATGGGTGACGCCGTGCGCTTCCAAAGAGCGCACCATCGCCTCGGCGCCGTTCATCGTGCTGGTCATTGTGTTCTGCATGGGAGGCCCTCTTTTGCCGTCATGGATACTGCCGGGCGGAGGCCCAGGATTCGTGCTCCAAACTGTATACAATTCTGTAGATAGATGTGAAGACCAAATTTGAGATTGCTCTGAAACGGCTGGATCATTGCGCCAAGTGCCCGTCCCGCCGGTGGACGGGGGCGCGGCAGGGGCTGCGCCGAAGGTACTCCCTAAGTGGAAAACCGGGCGGGCGCGGGCCCGCCGCAAACTCCACCCCGCAGTTGGGGAGGCGCCCCGGATTTTCCCAGAATCCGGCTACCCGGCAGCTTCCGAAAGGATTTCAGTGACATGCTCCCGCCAGGCCTTGGCAAAACTGGCGGCCAGCTGGGACAGGGGCCGTTCGCTGGGGGTCAGGATGGAATAGCCAAAGGAAATTTGCGGCTCAAACGGCAGGAAGCGGATCCTGTCCTCACCCGCGTTGCTGCGGCGATAGCTTTCAGCGCTGAGGACATCGACAATGGCGCAAGCCTGGCCGGCGGCGATGAAGTGGAACAGAGGCAGGAAATACTGCGCGTCATAGCGCAGGTTGAATTCGGCGCCGGCAGCCAGGAACGCCTGCGAAGTGGCCTGATAGGTGTTGTGATCGGGTTGCAACGCGCCCATTGGCACCCCGTTCAGATCGGCGGCGGTGATGGCATCGCGGTCCGCCAGCGGATGACCGGCCGGCACAGCGCACAGGCAATTGCTGGGCAGTTCCTCCGCCATGTACAGCTTGCGGTCGCCACGGAACCGGCTCATGTCGCAAAAACCGATGTCGAAACTGCCGGCCGCCACCAGGCTGCGCACCTGCGGCGAGGAGCGCGTCGCCAGCGTCACCCGAACCTCGGGTTTGCCGTCTACAAAGCGGCTGATGAATTCCGGCAGCAGATAGGTGGACGGTCCCGGCATCGCCACGATCCGGATCGACCCCTGCACCCGGTCGCGCATATTGGCTAGATTCTGCTGCGCGGTTTCCATCCGCGACAGAATCTCGGTCGCTTCCTCCATCAGGTACTGCGCCTCGGGCACCGGCACCAGGCGGCGGCCCTCGCGCAGGAACAGGGTCAGGCCCAGTTCCGCCTCCAGCGTCTTGATCGCCGCGCTGACCGCAGGCTGGGTGCGGTGCAGGTTGCGCGCCGCCTGGCTGACCGAGCCGGTTTTCATGACCTCGTGAAAAACCGCAAGCTGGTGAGAGTTCATGTTAAGCCACCATAAATTAAGTCTATACATACCGTATAATTTTAAATTTGTACTTATGCATTTCCTTTTCCATGATGCAAAGATCGGAGGAGTGAGCTGCAGCGGGCAAGCTGCGGCCAAAAAACCAAGGGAAGAGATAATGGGAATTTTCAAGAAACTGACCGGGGCCGCATTGGCCTGCACCATGCTGACCGGCGCCGCTGCAGCGCAGGACATGACCTTTTTCCGCATCGGCACCGGCGGCGCGGGCGGCACTTATTTTCCGATCGGCGGCATCATCGCCAATGCGATTTCCAACCCGCCCGGCTCGCGTGCCTGTGACGAAGGCGGCAACTGCGGCGTGCCCGGTCTGGTGGCGATGGCGCAGTCCACCAACGCCTCGGCCCATAATGTGAACGCCATCCAGAACGGCCAGATGGAAGCAGGCCTGTCCGGCGCCGCGACCCTGCATTTTGCCTATCACGGCACCGGCAAGTTTGAAGGCAACGCCAAGCCCGACCTGCGGGTGATCGCCAACCTGTTCCCCGAGGATCTGCATCTGGTACTGCCCGAAGGCCACAAGCTGGACGGTCTCGCCGACCTGAAGGGCAAGCGCGTGGGCATTGCGCAGGCCGGATCCGGCACCCAGATCGCGGTTGAGCTGATCCTGGATGACCACGGCGTGAACCGCGGCAACATGGATGAAGCCGAGCTGAACAACGCCCAATCCGCCGAGCGCATCGCCGACGGCCAGCTGGATGCCTATTTCTATGCGGCGGGCACCCCGGTTGCGGCAATGATCCAGCTGGATAACACCAAGGGGATGGAGCTGCACAACTGGTCGGCGGAAGAGATCAAACAGGCCAATACCACCGTGCCCTACTACATCCCCTCGACCATTCCGGCAGGCACCTATCCGGGCGTGGATTATGACGTGAACACCGTGGCGGTCTCCGGCATGCTGGTCACAAATGCCAACATGGATGAAGAGCTGATCTACGGCATCACCAAGGCGATGTGGTCCGATACCGCCCGCAAGCTGCTGGACAACGGCCACCCCAAGGGCAAGGCGATCACCCTGGAAACCGCGCTGGAAGGCGTTGAGGGCATCGGCGTTCCGCTGCATCCGGGTGCTGAGCGGTTCTATCGCGAAATCGGCCTGCTGAAGTAACTCCTCCCCCTGAACTGCGGCAGCAGGGTCCGCCTTGCTGCCGCCTTTTGTTTCCCGGTGCCCCTGCCCGCCTGCAGCCTGCATAGGCGCGGATGCACAGGCGTGCCCGTTGACCCTTCTAGACTGGAAACCCCGATGTCCCTGGACACTCATCTTGACAACAAAGCGCTGGAGGAGCTGGAGAAGCAGTATGATTCCGCTCTGAACACGCGCGACAACGGACCCAGGCTGAAGGGGTTCATCTATTGGGCCAGCATTGCCTTTGCCCTGTATCATCTGTGGACGGCCGGGTTCGGCACGCCGGTGGATCATGTCCATATGGGCATTCACCTGGCGGGGCTGTTCCTGTTCATCTTTGTGGGCTTCCCGCTGATCAAATCCGCCCGCAATCTGGAATGGCGCGGTGCCAGCGCGCTGCGCCCCGGCAATGTGCCGCTGTATGACTGGGCGCTGACCGGCCTCAGCATGGCGGCGGCGCTGTTCCTGTGGGTCAGCTGGCGCGGCTTTGACATGTTCGGTTTTGACATTGCCGAACAGGCGCTGCGGCAGGGCAACCCGTCCAGCCTGGATGTGTTCTTTGGCTCGGTGCTGATCCTGACGGTGCTGGAGATCGCGCGGCGCACCATCGGCTTTGTGCTGCCGCTGATCATCCTGGTGTTCATGGTCTATGCGCTGTTCGGCCCCTATATGCCCGCGCAGATCCTCAAGCATCCGGGCGTCAACTGGCAGCAGTTCGTCAACAACATGTACTTCCCCTCCGAAGGCATTTTCGGCGTCACCCTCTGGGTGGTCTCCACCGTGGTGTTCCACTTTGTGCTGTTCGGCGTGGTGGCGCAGCGGATGGGGCTTGGGCAGTTCTTTGTCGACAACGCCATGATCATGGCTGGCCGCTACACTGGTGGCCCGGCCAAAGTGTCGGTTGTTTCCTCTGCCTTCTTCGGCACGATCTCCGGCTCTTCCATCGCCAACACGGTCTCCACCGGCTCGCTCACCATCCCGAACATGAAGAAGATGGGCTATCCGGGCCACTTCGCAGGCGGGGTTGAGGCCGCAGCCTCGGCTGGCGGCCAGATCACGCCGCCGATCATGGGGGCGGCGTCCTTCCTGATGGCCGAGTATCTGGAGGTGCCTTACACCACCATCGTGATTGCGGCGATTGTGCCGGCGATGATGCATTACATCGGGGTGATCTCGATCGTGCATTTCACCGCCAAGAAACTGGGCCTCACCGCCTATCCCAAGGATCAGCTGCCGAAATTCCTGCAGGTCTGGAAGGACGGCTGGTACACCATCATTCCGCTGATCGCGCTGCTCTTGGTGCTGTTCTCGGGCTATTCGCCGAATATGGCGGCCTTTATCGGCCTTAGCCTGTGTGTGGTGGTCGGTTTTTGCGCCTTTGACAAACCCGCAACCCTGCTGGTGCCGCTGGCTTTGTTCGGGTTCATATTCTGGAAGGCCTCGCCCTATTCCGGCGAGGGGTATACGCCGGTGATGGCGGGCATGCTGGCGGCGCTGACGATCATCGGCTGCCTGCACCGCAACGAACGGCAAAGCTTCCGCGACTTGTTCGACAGCTTCCATGTCGGCGTGCAGTATGCGCTGGCGGTGGGTGCGGCCTCGGCTGCGGTGGGGATTGTGGTGGGTGTGATCAACACCACCGGCGTTGGCTTCCGCCTTGGCTTCATGGTCACCGGCGGTGCGGCGGATATGGCAACGGCCATTGCGCCGCTGCTGGACTGGACCACGATTGAAGCCTTCAGCCAGCCGTCGATCCAGCAGTTCCTGTCGCTGGTGCTGATCGCCATGGCCTGCATCCTGATGGGGGCCGGCCTGCCGACCACCGCGCTTTATATCATGCTGGTGGCGGTTGCGACGCCGGCCCTCAGCCAGCTGGGTGTGCCGCCGCTCGCCACCCATATGTTCGTGCTCTACTACGGCGTGATTTCCGAGATCACCCCGCCGGTCTGTGCCTCGGCCTATGCGGCGGCGGGGATTGCGGGATCGAACCCGTTCCGCACCGGGCTGAACGCCTTTACCCTGGGACTGGGCAAGCTGATGGTGCCGATGGTGTTTGTCTACGCGCCCACCATGCTGATCGTGCTGCCGGAGCATTTCACGCTGCTGAGCTTCACTCAGGTCACGGTCACCTGTGCGGCAGGTGTCTTTGCCATCGCCACGGCTGTCTCGGCCTATTTCCTGGCGCCGCTCAACGGCATCTGGCGGCTGCTGATGGCCATCGGCGGCCTGCTGCTGGTGGCGCCCTCGGGCGGTTCGGACATTGCAGCACTTGTAGTGATGGCCCCGGTGCTGCTGCAGCAGCTGGGCCGGCAGCGCAAACTTCAGGCCGAGGCCGCGCAATGAGCGGCCTCGCCACCCCCGATGTGACGGTCCTGGGCGCCGGGATCGTCGGCATCTGCTCGGCCCTGTCTTTGGCCGAGCGGGGCCTGCGGGTCCGGCTGATTGACCGGGACGCGCCGGGTCAGGCGACGTCCTATGGCAATGCCGGCATCATCTCCCCTTGGTCAGTGGTGCCGCAATCCATGCCGGGGCTGTGGAAAAAGGTGCCCGGCTGGCTGCTGGACCCGCTGGGGCCGGTGACGGTTAAGCCGGGCTATCTGCCGAAGGTCGCGCCTTGGGGGTTGCGGTTCTTGTCGGCAGGGCGCGACGGGCGGATCCAGCAGATCTCTGACGCAATGGACACGCTGAACCGCAATTGCGTGGAGATGTACCGGCTGCATCTGGCAGGCACCGGGCACGAGGATCTGGTGCAGGACAGCTATTACGTCCATGCCTTCCGCAATGCGGAGGCCGCCAATCTGGAGTCGGTCGACTACCAAATGCGCCGCGCGCGCGGCGCCGAAATGGAACGCATCGGCGCCGCGGATCTGCGCGAGCTGGAACCGGCGCTGACGCCCGAGTTTCAGGCCGCGATCCTGATCAAAGGCCAGGCGCGGGCAACCTCTCCGGGCCGGATCGGCACTGTGCTGGCAGAGAAGTTCCAGTCCATGGGCGGTGAAATCCTGACCCAGACCGTGCGGGGCATCCTGCCTGCCGAGCGCGGCGGCTGGACCTATACCACCGATGCGGGTCAGGAATGGACACCCAAGCTGGTGCTGGCGATGGGCGTCTGGTCCGGTGAGCTGCTGAAACCGCTGGGCATCAGGATCCCCATGGAATCCGAGCGCGGCTATCACGTGTCGTTCCGCAATCCGGGCGTCGCGCTGAACAACTCGATCATGGATATGGACATGAAATTCGTGGCCTCCTCGATGGAGGAAGGGCTGCGGGTGGCGGGCACCGCTGAATTCGCGGGCCTTGATCAGCCGCTCAATCAGAAACGGCTCGACGGGCTGGTGGAGCTGGCCAAGGCACTTCTGCCCGATCTGAACGCCGCCGACATGGCGACCTGGTCCGGCCAGCGCCCCAGCCTGCCCGACAGCCTGCCCTGCATTGGCGAGGTCGAAGGCTTCCCCGATCTGATCGCCGCCTTCGGCCACAGCCACTATGGCCTGATGATGGCCCCGAAAACCGGGCGGCTGGTGGCGGATATCGTCAGCGAAACCCCAGTGAACGAAGACCTCGCGCCGTTTCGCGCACGGCGGTACGAAAGGATCACGACATGACCATCCACCCCGGCGGGCAGAATATCTGCGGCGTCTCTATTGGCGTGCTGGCGCTGGAAAGCTATTTTCCCAAACCGCCCGGCCATATCAAGAACCCCTCCAGCCTGGCCTTCACCACGCTTTATGAAATGCTGGACGGGATCACCGTGCCGAAACTGCTGGCCAACCCCACCGGCGAAATGAAAGACCGGCTGATCGAGGCGGCCAAACGGCTGGAGGCCAAGGGCGTGCGCGCCATCACCGGCTCCTGCGGGTTCCTGGCGATTTTCCAGCGCGAGATTGCCGCGGCAGTGAATGTGCCCGTGTTTGTCTCCTCGCTGATCCAGGTGCCGCTGGCGCATCAGATGACCGGCCGGACGGTGGGGGTGATCACCGCGTCCTCCGGCAGCCTGACCGAAGCGCATCTGCAGGGCGTCGGTGCTGAGAACACGCCGATCGTGGTGCAGGGGCTGGACGATGCCGAGGAGTTCTCGACCGTGATCCTGCGCAACGAGCGCACGGCCATGGATCTGGCCAAGGTCGAGGCGGAACTGCTGGCAGCCGCCAAAGGCATGATTGCCCGCAATCCGGAAATCGGCCCGATCGTGCTGGAATGCACTGATCTGCCGCCCTATGCCCATGCCCTTCAGGCAGAGTTGAACCGGCCGGTGTTTGACATCATCACCCTGTCGGAAATGGTGCATAGGGCCGCTTTGCGCGCGCCGTTTTCCGGCTTCATTACCTGACCTCGAATTGGTCACCAGCCCGTCACGCAAGTGGCGGGCACGCGTCCGCCCGCCCCACGGCGGGCGCGTTCCGCTCCCGCCCGGGCGAACGCTCACCGCGAAAAACCACCGTTTCTCTCAACAGAAATCGGCTCTGACCGGCCGTTCTTTCACAGAGATTTCCGGCTCTGAGCCCCCAAATCTTTTGCATGTGGTTCGAATGCCTGGCCCTTAATCTGGCGCGGAAACGCTAATTCCGCCTGATAGGACCATCACATGAGCCAGATCACCGATACCCTGCTAGAACAAATCCGGGACCGTTTTGCCCAGGTCGACACTTGCCCGCGGCAGGGGAGCCGGATCTTCTTTGAAAACGCCGGCGGCGCGCTGACGCTGAAATCGGTGGTGGACACCTCGGCCCAATACGCCGCCATCCCCGATAACCAGGGCCGCGACAACCCCGGCAGCCATGAACTGGTACGGGTGATCGCCAAGGCCAAGGACGACATGCGCGTCTTTATGAACGCACCCGGCGGCCAGTTCTTTGCCGGCGAAAGCGGTACCGAGCTGTTGTTCCGCCTGATCATGAACGCCTGCCTAGGGTCAGCTGAGGGCGGCACCGTGCTGGGCTCAACGCTGGAACACCCGGCCACCCGCTCTGCCTGCACCCGCTGGGCCGGGGTGACGCGGCAAACCCATGTGCTGATCCCCCATGACGACGCAACCGGCACCCTCACCGCGGAGGCCTATGCCAAGGCGGTCACTCCGGACACCGTGGTGGCCACCATCGTCCATACTTCGCCGGTCACCGGCATGGGTGTGGATCTGGCCGCCTGCGCCGCAGCCATCCGCGAAGTGGCGCCGGACTGCCTGATTATCGTCGACGGCATCCAGCACGCCGCCCACGGGCGCATCGACCTCACGGCCTATGGCGTCGATGGCTATGTGATCTCGCCCTACAAAATGTTCTCGCGCCACGGCTATGGCCTCGCGTGGATCTCGGACCGGCTGACCCAAGTGCCGCATAACGCGCTGATCGATGGGCCGGAAGACAACTGGGAAATGGGTACCCGCGACACCGGCAGCTATGCCACCCTGTCCGACGTTGCCGATTACCTGGAGTGGCTTGGCGGCGAGGTGAGCGATGCCACCGACCGGCGCGAAAAATTCGTGGCGGCAGGCGAGGCAATCCATGCTCATGAAAAGGCCCTGACCGATGCGATGATCCACGGCTCCGGCAACCTGCCCGGCCTCGCGGAGATGGAAGGCGTCACTATCCTGGGCGGTGCAGACAACCCCGCGCGCGAGGGGCTGGTGTCGCTGACCGTCGAAGGCGTGCCATCGGCAGATGTGGTAAAACGGCTGAACGAACAGGGCATCCGCACTCACCTGCGCAAAGCGGACCACTACTCCGGCAATATCCTGACGCCCTTGGGCATGGACAGCTGCGTACGCGTCTCCATGTGCCACTACAACAGCGTCGGCGAAGTGGCGACGTTCCTGGGCGTGATGAAAGAGATCACCGGGTAACTATTCGTTCTCCGCACTGCACCACTCGGGCCTAAGCCGGTGTCAGAACGAGAGAGACTTACTGTTTGAGTTCGCAGTGGCGCTCACAGATAGTACTGTGGGCGCTGCATACTTTACTTGTTCTGCGCACCGTGACTAACGTCCTGCATGAAGCAAAAAAACATTCTTCGAGCGCTGCTGTTCATTGGAAGCCTTGGGGCTTTGCCAGCTTCACAACGATGATCACAGTGACTTTGTTCGATGACTGCCTGGCACAGAAGAAAAGTACCGCTATCCGAATTGGCACCCTTTGCGATGGATGGCGATGCAGGCCGGATTGTTGGTCAGCTCCGCGATCGCTGTCAGCAGCTTTGTTTTTCTTCTCAAATGTCGGGACCACTGAAAAACTGCCATTGATGCCGGCACTGCCCTCGTAAGCTATTGTTTTTAAACACTCCATTTCCACACAAAACCAGCCGGGGCGGTTTTTCTGCCATTTCCACAGTATTATCTGCCATCGAAAGTTTCAAAAATTGCCGCCCGAAGGCGGCAATTTGGATCTCAAAAGACGTGGAGGTTAGGTGTCCAGAAAGTCTGGCAAGTCAGCCCTTCGGTAAAGAATCGCACCCAGGGTCTTCGGGTCGAATGCCGGTTTCACCTCGTGATCAGCCAGCATCCGTTTTAATTGAGGCTGCTTGCAGTTCGCCTCGATCATAAGGCTTTTGAAGGTCACATACTTGGCGCGAAAGCTGGCCATGGCGTCCGGGGTAATCCACGGCTCGGTTTCACCCGGTACGGAAACCGTTTCAAAAACAGCTTCGCCGGTCTTTTCCGCAATCAACCGCTTACCCGCGGCCTCACCGATACCCAGCATCATGAAGGCACAGCTGGCACTCATACCGGGCCTGCCACGCGATGTTAGCGCTTTGATCTCCTTCGGGTCGACCAGAAGACCACCAAGGCCAGGCGTTGCTTCCAGCCGCATGACACGCCGAAACTGGCCGCCAAACAAAGCAGCCAATACCGAGGGCATATTCTTCTGGGTGATTGCAGCACTCCTCGTCAAGCGAACCATGGTACCGGGCACCTTGGAAACAGGCATAGCGATGCGCTCAAGGCGCGTGAGAAGCGCGGAAACCTGCTCGCGATCAACCGCCCGTCTGATATTGACCTTCGACAACCCGCCGTCATGCAACAGGGTCAAGATCCCCACGTCCAACAGCGCTGCAACCAAGTTCCTGGATGCATTGAGCATTTGCGGCAGCAGGGTGATCGCAACCGCCCGTTTTACTTCCTCTGAGACGACTTTACCGATCTCATAATCCACCAAGACATGGGATCCAGGCAGCTCCGCATCGGCCTCTGAGATCATTCCCTTGGCCAGCAGAGCATTTTCCAACGTAGCACTATGCACACCCTCGGAAGCTGCCAAGGAGGCAATGCTGCTCCGGCGTGGGGTCATCACGGCTTTTCCAAGCAGCAGCTGGCCCGCCTGTACGTCCAGGTTATCCAGAATGTGTTCGCGCAGGATGCCCCTAATCGGCCCTGGATCTTTGGACAGTGCCGCGGACCCGAGCCAAGAGTAGAGCAATCCATATGTCGGCACACGCCGCAGAGGGCCATCCGATGTCATCCGGGCATTTTCCAGAAACTGATCCAGAGCGGTTCTGACCCCGCTCTCCCCGCCGGAGGTAAATTTCCAGCCGGCCTGCCCTGCAGCGTCCCAGTCCATCTGATCCAGATCCGCCGCTTTTGTACGGGCACCAAACCTCAAAACCGCCCCCAGCATCTCGGTTGCGCGGAACGCCTGTTCAATCCCCTGAGCGTCAAGCCATTCCGGCCCCTTGGCGCCCTCCAAGCGCCCGAGCACATAGTCCTGAAGCGGCGACGGCGTGCGTTTCGGCAACAACTCAGTTAGCGCCCGCAGTGCGGCACCGGTTTCACTGCATGTCGTCCGAACCGGAACCCCGCTAAGCTAGGAAGGAAGACGCAATGGTTGCTTTCGTTCACTTTTGAGGCTTTCAGCTAAGAAAAGCCCCGCTTTCGCGGGGCCAGTTGGGGAAGCTGAAACAACCGTTAACCAACACAACGGCACATTCGATAAGCGGAGGGAGTTCGGCGTAAGCCTCACCTACCGAAAGCTGTTTCATCCTCAGGTGAAGAAATCTGCGTGTTTGCCTCTTCAGACAAGCAGATCAACCTTTTCGAATTTGGTGACATCAATAATTCCCAAATCGGAAATCCGGATTTCAGGGATCACCACCAAAGCCAGCAGTGAGTGCTGCATATAGGCGTTGTTCAGCCTGCAACCGCATTCTGCCATTGCTGAAACCATCTTCGCTGCCTTCCTTGCGACGACCTCTGCGCGTTCCTCCGACATCAGGCCGGCAATCGCCAACTCAACCGTTGCGAGTTCCTTGCCGCCGGAAAACACGGTAATGCCGCCGCCCACCTTGCCCAGGTGATTAGCTGCAGCGGCCATGTCTTCTTTTGAAGTGCCAACGACAATCATATGATGGCTGTCATGCGCAACCGTGGAGGCCACCGCGCAGGGCGTGTCGTAGCCGAAGCCGGACACAAAGCCGTTTACAACGCCGCCGGTTCCGCGGTGGCGTTCGACCAGTGCGATCTGGCAGATGTCCTGGGCTCCGTCCATTTGCACCAGCCCGTTTTCGACTGCGAGGGTCGCCTCCAGCGCCCGGGTCGGGGCCTGGTTCTCGATGACGCCAATGACCCTTGCCCGGACTTCGGCGGCGCCTGCCGGGGCGTGGATATCAAAGTCACTCGCGGCCAGACGCTTGCCCAGGTTGACGGTGTTCTTGGCGAATTCCGGATAGTCAGCGGCGGGGATATCGGCGGTGAGCCTGCCGTTTTCCGCCAGCACCTCGCCAGCGGCCATCACTAGTTCCACCGGCAGGGTGGGCAGATCGGAGGTCAGGATGATATCGGCCCGCCGCCCCGGGGCGATGGAGCCGGTGTCACGCTCCATCCCGAAATGCTGGGCGGTGTTGAGGGTGGCCATCTGGATGGCGGTGATCGGCTTTACCCCTTGTTCAATCGCGTGCCGGACTACCCGGTTCATATGGCCGTCGTTCACCAGCGTGCCAGAGTGGCTGTCATCCGTGCAGAGCAGGAAATTCCGCGGATCCATGCCGTCCTCGGTGACCGCCTTGATCTGTTCGGCAACATCGTACCAGGCCGACCCCAGCCGCAGCATGGCGCGCATGCCCTGGCGGATGCGGGCGACCGGATCTTCTTTGCGAGTGCCCTCGTGATCATCAGCTGGACCGCCCGCGACGTAGCCATGGAACATCAGCCCAAGTTCGGGCGAAGCATAGTGCCCGCCAACGGTTTTGTTCGCCCGTTGTGTCGCTCCGATTTCGCCAATCATCTTGGGATCATTCATGGCGACGCCAGGGAAGTTCATCATCTCCCCCAAGCCGCAGGTCTGCGGCCAGCCGAGCGCCTCACTCACATCATCAACGCTGAAATCGGCGCCGGCGTTCTCCAAACCTGGAGCCGAGGGTACGCAGGACGGGACCTGCACCTGCACGTTGATAGGCAGGCCCGCCGCCTCGTCATGCATCAGGCGGACGCCGGGCAGACCGAGCACATTGGCGATCTCGTGGGGGTCGATAAACATCGAGGTGGTGCCATGCGGGATCACCGCGCGGGCAAACTCGGTGACCGTGACCATGCCGCTTTCGACATGCATATGCGCATCACACAGCCCCGGCACCATATAGCGGCCGTTTGCTTCGATCACTTTGGTGTCCGGACCGATGGCATGGCTTGCATCCGGCCCGACATAGGCGATCCGCCCGGCGGCAACGGCGATATCGGTATCCGGGATGATCTCGCCCGAGTACACATTCACCCATTTGCCGCCAAGGATGACGCTGTCTGCGGGGGTGCGCCCCATGGCGGTGTCGATCAGGCGCGGTGCGGATTCTGTCCAGGTGGGAATTGGCATGGGGGCTCCGATTGTTAGTGTCTGAGATAGGGAACGCCAAGCTTGGCGGGCTGGCCCGAGCGGCTGCGGATCATCACCAGCAGCAAGATCGAGGCCACGTAAGGCAGCATCAGGAAGAACTGATAGGGGATGTCGACCCCGACGCCCTGCGCATGCACCGCCACACTGTCCAGGATGGCAAAGACCAGCACGGCGATCATGGTACGGACCGGGCGCCAATTGCCGGCAATCACCGCGACAATCGCCAGCCAGCCGCGGCCGCCGGAGATGTCTGGGCGGAACTGGTCGGCAAAAGCCAGCATCAGGAAGGCGCCGCCAAGCGCCGTCAGCGCCGAGCCGAACAGCAGTGCGCTGTACTGGCGGGTGGCGACCGACAGGCCCTTGGCTTCCAGGAACTGCGGGTTTTCGCCCGCGGCGCGGGTCTCCAGCCCGTAAGTGGTGCGCCGCAGGAAGAAGGCGATGAAAGGCACGCTCAGGAAGGCCGCATAGGTCAGCAGGTGCTGGTCGAACAGAATCGGGCCGAGCACCGGAATGTCTGAGAGCAGCGGGATTGGGGATTCATTGATGGTCGAATAGCTGGGCGGCTTGCCGCCGCCGACATAGCTACGGAACCAGAACAGGGTCAGGCCGCTGGCCAGCAGGTTAAAGCCCAAGCCGGTGACAAAGTGATCCACCCGCAGGGTCACGGTCATGAAGCCGATCAATGCCCCCGCCGCCAGCCCGGCACACATCGCCACCAGGGCTGCCAGGATGGGTGAGCCGGTCTCCGCCATCACCAGATAGGCGATCAGGCAGCCGAACAGCATGGTGCCTTCGACGCCCATGTTCCAGATGCCCGAACGTTCGGTCACCAGTTCACCGAGGGCGGCCAGCAGGATCACGGTGGCCACGCCCATGGCGGCAATCATGATCGACATGAGGATTTCAGGGGTCAGCAACTCAGACATGAACGGGCCTCCCGATGCTGATGGAAAAGCGGACCAGAACCGATGCGCTCAGGAAGAAAAGCAGCAGAATGCCCTGCATGGCAGGCACCAGCGACGGCGGGATGTCGGACAGCACACTCATGTAAAGCGAACCATTGGCCAAGGCGCCGAACAGCAGCGCCGCAATCACCGCACCGATGGGGTTCAGCCCGCCGATCATGCCGACGATGATGCCGGTAAAGCCGAGGCCCGCCATCACATCGCCGCGCAGGCGGTAATTGACGCCAAAGATCTCCGAGACCCCGGCCAGGGCGGACAAGGCGCCGCTCAGGCACATGACAATCAGCACTGTGCGGGTGACATTCACCCCCTTGAACCGCAGCGCGGTCGGGTTGAAGCCCAGGGCGCGGATCTCAAAGCCCAGCGGCGTTTTCTTGAGGACCACCCAGCAGGCGGCAGCCGCGGCCAGGGCGAGGAGGAAACCAATGTGCAGCTTTACCCCCTCCGCCAGCCGCGGCAGGTGGAAGTTTTCCGCAAAGACCGGCGTCTGGTGATAGGAGGTCGAGCCCTCAGCGGTCCACGGGCCGCCCGCCAGCAGGTAAGAAAGCAGATAGACCACGACATAGTTCAGCATCACGGTCGAGATAATCTCATTGACCTGGAACCGAGTCTTCAGCCAACCGCAGAGCCCGCCGAGGGCGCCGCCACCGGCCATGGCGGCCAGGATAACGATCGGGATAGCAACCAGCCACGGGGTGCCGCCCAGATACAGGCTGGCCCAATAGCCGCACATGGCGCCGGCAAACATCTGTCCTTCCTGGCCGATGCTCCAGATTTCAGCGCGGAAGGCGATGACGGTGGCAAGGCCGGTAAAGATCAGCGGGGTGGCCGCAACCAGGCTCTGCAGCACTGCCTCCCAGCTGCCAAAGGCGCCTTCGTAAAGCGCGCCGAACCCTTCGGAGACACTGGCGCCACTTGCGGTGATCAGCAGGGCCGAGGCGCCAAAGCCCAGGACCAGTGCCAGAACATAGGCGGTAAGCTGGGCTTGCCAGCCGGCGGATGCGCGGGGCGTGATGGTGATCATGCGGCCTCCTCCATCGCTTGGCCTGCCATCAGCAGGCCGATTTCTTCGAGATTGGTTGTGCCGGCATCAACGATCCCCATCAGGCGGCCCTGAAACAGCACGCCGATCCGGTCGCAAAGGTTCATCAGGTCTTCCAGCTCGGAGGAGGCGATCAGCACCGCGACGCCTTCGGCGCGCTTCTCCAAGAGCTTGGTGTGGATGTATTCGATCACCCCGACGTCCAGCCCGCGGGTCGGCTGGTTGGCCAGCAGGACCCGCGTTGCCAGCCGCTTTTCCCGGGCCAGGATCACCCGTTGGGCATTGCCGCCCGACAGGTTGCCCGTAGGGGTCTCTGCAGAGGGCGCCGAAATCTGAAATTCTGCGATCATCTGCTCGGCGCTCAGGCGCATCTTGGGAAAATCGAGCAGCCCGCCGCGGGCGAAATAACCGCGGTGGTCGCCGAGGATCAGGTTCTCCTCAATCGACAGCTCCGGCACCAGCCCCTCGACAAAGCGGTCATCGGGGATGTGCCCCAGACCCATGTCCTTGATGGTGCGGGCGCTGAGGCCGTTGATCTCGGCCCCGTCCAGGGTGATCCGGCCTGAGGCAGGCGCCCGCACACCGGCGATCACCTCCATCAGCGGATTCTGCCCATTGCCGGCCACCCCGGCGATCCCAAAGATCTCGCCCTGATGGATCGTCAGCGAGATACTGCTCAGCTCCGGCTTCTGCCCCCTTTGGCCAACGGTGACATTCTCCAGCAGCAGCCGCGGAGGGCCGACAGGAGAGGCCTGCCGGATCTTCGGCTCCAGATCGCGGCCCACCATCATGCGGGTCAGCTCTTCGGGGGAGGTCTCGGACGTGGAGCGGATGCCCGCCACCTCCCCCTGGCGCAGCACTGCTACCCGGTCGGCCTGCATTACCTCGTCCAGGAAATGCGAGATCAGGATCAGCGCCACGCCGTCCGCCTTGAGCTTATCGATGATGCGGAACAGTTTCTTGGAGTTCTCGATGTCCAGCGTGGCAGTGGGTTCGTCCAGGATCAGAAGATCGGCATCAAAATAGAGCGCTTTCAGCAGTTCAGCCCACTGCTGCTCACCCACCGACAGGTCCCGCACCAGCGCATTGGGGTCGATATCGATGCCGTAGGTCTCGCAGATCCGCCGCAACTTGGCTTCGGCCTCGCCGTAATGAACCACCAGCCGCTTTTCCGAGCCGATGACAATGTTTTCCAGCACGGTGAAATCCGGCACCAGGACAAAATGCTGATGCACCAGCCCGATGCCGGCTCGGATGGCATCGGCGGCAGAACTCATCTTGAGCGGCGCGCCCTTGTACAGGATCTCGCCCTTGTCCGGAGGGAACAGGCCGGTGAGGCAGGCCGAAAGCGTTGATTTGCCTGCGCCGTTTTCGCCGAATAAACACAGCAGTTCTCCGGTATGAACCGAAAAACTGATGTCGTGATTGGCGCGGACCGGGCCAAAGCTTTTGCAAAGCCCGCGGGCTTCAATGGTCGGGTTGGGCATCGTCAATTTCCTGGATGTGCCGGCCGCCCGCCAGAGCGGGAAGCCGGGGTATCGGTCAGTCGGAAGCGGGCAGTGACAGGTCGACCGGGATCGCCAGCTCTCCGGACGCGATTTGCGCGGACAATGCGGAAATCTCGTCTTTCAGCCCGGCGGGCAGCTTGTCCTCATAGGCGTGGAAGCCGGACAGGGCGCTGCCGCCTTCGGCCATCGGCACCCATTTCTCGGAGGTGTTGCCATCGTAGGGCGTGCCGTTGGCGGCATAGTCGTACCATTCGCCGATCACCCAGTTGATGTCCTCGGTCCAGGAGATCAGCGCGCTGGCCACCACCGAGTCCGGCGAGACCTCACCGTGATCGACATAGTTGCCAAAACACATGATACCGGCCTTTTCACAGGTCTCGAAGCTTTCGACCAACTGGAACGTCAGATCGGCACCGGCGGCGATCTGCGCGTTGGTGAACTGCTCGGCCTTGGCCGGATCATACCAGCTTTCGATGAAGGCCACCTTGCGCTGCACGTCGGGGTTCACTGCGCGCGCGCCGGCAAAGAAGCTGTTGATCTGGTCGTTCACGTCTTCAGAAGGGAACTGGCCGACCACACCGACCACATCGTTCTCGGTCAGCCGGCCAGCCAGCACGCCAAGCAAGTAGGAGGGTTCATGCGCGCGCTTGTAGACCCAATAGGCGTTGCCACCCAAACCTTCGTTGCCGGAGCCGACCAGGACAAACAAAATATCCGGATACTTCTCCTGCAGCGCCTTGACTTGGTCGGAATAGCTGCTGTGCGCCCAGATGATCTGGTATCGGCCAGTCTTGACGAGAAGTTCCATCGCATCGCCCGCGTCCTCGCCCCATTTGCCGTTGATGTTCTTGTAGAAGATATCAAGGCCATGCGGCGCGGCTTCCACCACGCCTTCCAGGTCGCGGAGCAAAGTGGCGTCCCAGGCTGCTTCCGGCCCGGTGGCGAGGATCAGGCCGATGCCCAATTCGGTTGGCGCCTCGGCTGCGGCGATCCCGGCCGCCGCGGCAAATGGCAATGCTGCAAGTGCTGCGTGTTTAAGAATGTTCATGGGTTCTTCCTCCCGTTGTTGTTTTCCTGGGGGTCTTTGCGGCCCGGAGCCCTTTGCCAATGGCTAGTGCCCCGGCCCCCTATGCCTGCGCCGCTTGGCGCTGCGGGCAGCTGTCCGTCCCTGTCTTTTGATTTCCGCAGGGTAAGGACCGCCGCTGATGTCAGGCCGGTTCCAGCACCGGATCGAAGGTCTTGAGCGCCACGCAGTCGACGGCACCAAGATCGGTGATCGCAAATTCTGGAATGGCGGTGATGGACAGCACAAACATGTTCATGAAAGGCCATTCCAGCTGGCAGCCGGCTTCACGCGCTGCCGCGTCCAGTGCCTCTTCTTTTGCGGCCATTTCGACAGGGTCAATATCCGAGACGATCCCGCCGATCGGCAGTTCCAGACCGACGGTCACTTCGCCGTCTTTGACGAAGGCCTGGCCGCCGCCGTTGACGATCACCCAGTTAATCGCCGCCGCCATGTCCTCCGGATTGGTGCCGATGCAGACAATGTTGTTGTCGTCCGGAGCGGTGGAAGTGGCCATGGCGCCGTATTTCAGGCCAAAACCCGAGACAAAGGCGACCGGTTTGTTGGTGGTTTTGCCGTAGCGCTCGATCACGCTGACATAGAGCACATCCTGCCCGGTATCCGGCAGCACCACTCCGTCACTGGCTTGCAGCACCGCCTCGCGGCGGTTGCGGACAAAGGGCACTTCGGTCGACATATTCATCGACAGCACCTTGACCGCTTGTTCCTCCGTGCGGACCTGAAGGTCGGCAGGGGTGACGGGGGCGACCTTCATGGTTTCGGTCAGGAACTTCGGACGCTCAGGGCGGGTTACCGGGGCCAGCATCTTGCGGTCCTGCGCCACAAATTTGCCCTTGGCGATGACTTGCTGAACGTTGAAGCTTTCCGGGCTGTCCACCAGCACGATGTCGGCCTGGCGGCCCGGCGCGATCAGGCCCACCTTATGGTCGATCTGGCAGGCGACGGCGCTGTTGATTGTGGCCATCTGAATGGCTTCCATCGGCGCTACGCCCGCGCGGATCGCCATGCGGACCATATTGTCCAGATGCCCCCGCTTGAGGATATCTGTCGCCACCACATCGTCAGTGCAGAAGCTGACCCGGTGCGCGGCTTCTGGCGCGTGTTTGGTGGCCAGCTGGATATTCTCTTCCAGGAAATGGCTGATTGAGCTTTCACGGATCAGTATGAACATGCCGTTGCGCAGCTTCTCCAGCGCCTCGGTCACCTCATAGCTTTCGTGGTCAAGCCGGATCCCGGCGCTGGCATAGCCGGCCAGCTTGGAACCCTTGCACATCGGTGAGCAGCCGAACACCGGCAGCTTATTCTTGCGCGCAATCTCCAGCGCTTCGATCACATGATCGTCTTCTTCCTGGATGAACTCGCGCACGGTTTCCCAGATGCCGATGCATTCCGGCCAGTCATGGGTGGCGCGGTGATCGTCGGGGCTGAAGTAATGGTTCACCGTCGAGCGCGGCATTGTGTAGGGCGTCTTGCACGGCGCCCCCCAGTGGATGGTCATTGGGCCAGCATTGGCTTCATCCAAGAAGTGGCGCACGCCCTCGAGGCCGGAAACCACCAGAATCTGGTCCAGTCCGGATACAATTGAGGTTGTGCCATAGGGAACTACCAGCTCGGCAAAGCTGGAGACCGACAGTTTCGAGCATTCCACATGCAGGTGTCCGTCGATCATGCCAGGCGCCAGATAGCGGCCTTCGGCGTCATGATACTGTGTCTCCGGTCCCTTGCAGTGATCGACATCGCCAATTGCTACGATGTAGCCGCTCTTGATCGCGACTTCCGCCGGGTAGACCTCGGCGGACGCAACATTGATCAGCTGGCCATTGGCAATCACAAGGTCGGCTTTGATGTCGCCATGACCGGCACGGATCAGTTCTCTAATTTCCACGATACTTTTCTCCCGTTTTGGAAATTGTTGACGGGAGGCTCGATTCACTCAATCGGATTCACGTATCTCTTGTGGTTAATAGTTGTCCATAGTGAACATATTGGGTGCGCAAGGCACTCTGATGTGCCATTCATTTTGCCAGTTAGAGAAAATAAAAAGACAATATTCCTTGTTTAACTAGCGAAGAGCTACAAGATGAGCACATGCCGAAGCGACCTATCCGTTGCGAACATTGTTGGATCAGATGCAACCTTTGCCTTCGGCGAGAGTACATACCGGGAAGGCGAAATATTCGGACCGATGTCAGGCTTTCAGTTGGAAGCAGTGTATCTTCGAACTGGACAAGTAGAGATCCAGAGCGATGAAAGATCCTTCAAGCTGTCCTCGCCAGGCATAGCGCTCGTCGCCTCTCAAAGCATTCTTGAGTACCGCTATGGACCCGCGAGCATGT
>NZ_LUKH01000034.1:0-51349 GCF_001593695.1 Leisingera sp. F5
CCCGGCGGCGGTAACCCTGGAGCTCTTCCGCGCAGCGGCGGCAACCAAAGCTGCGCGGAATTCCGGCGCGGACCGGTTTCTCCCCCGCAATCCAAAGCACCCGCCAGCCTCCATTGAGCGGCGATGCTCAATTGCAATGACGGCGCTATGATGGATCCAACGAGGGCAATTTGATATAAAAATGCTCTTGGCTCATCACAACCACCGGAAAGTGGCAGATGAGAAATGAACTCAAAAATCATGGCGGGAAGATCGTCAAGTACATCAGGCAGGCGCCCGGCAAGCAGTATTCCTTTGATGAGAAGATCAGATCCGTCTTGAGGAGGGCCGTGTAACGGGGACAGAAATTCGCAACTGCGCCGCCGGGAGGGTATATCACAGGGTGATCGCCGCAAATGGTCGAAGGAAGCCGTCAAAGCCGGAAAGAAGCGGTTGGCCGGTGACGTCGGCACAGAGGCAATTTGCGACGCCCAGAGGCGACATCGAGAACCGTTGCGTATTCCTTTACCCATTTCCTTGCGTGATCGGCGTCCTTGAAGCCGGCCTGGCGTGCGAGATCATTGGTATGAAGGCGACTGGCCGCGAAAACTCGAGCTCTGGACGGGAGCCTGGGACATCGCCTTGGGAAGGAAAGCCGCCTGCGCGTTTGAAGACTTTTTCAGCTCTATGTATGGCGGCCCGCTTCCGGTCCCGGGTCCCCTGGCCCTTCCACTTGCCGTCATAGCGGTCGGCCTTCAGGTTCTCCTCAACAAGGAGCGGTGTTAGTGCAGGAGTTGAGTTGGTGTGTGATGCAACGAACATAGTAAATTCTCCGGATTTCGGGCTATTTTTCGGGGAGATGCTGCGGCGGGTTCACGGCACGATCCGCCGAAAATCGACTCCGAACACAGCCAGATCGGGACTGGAGGGCCGTTTTGACGCAAACAGGGTGTCGGGCCCTTGAACCAGGTCCGACAAGATGTCCGGGTCAAAATCGGCCTCTGGGGCGGTCATCCGGTCGATCGAAGGACGCGCTTCGCCTCCTCGCAAAGAGGGAAATTCGGCGGGGTCATGCGCGTGGCTAAGGGTTCGAGGCGCGCCAGCGCTGAGCGGCTTCGAGCGTCGGGCGGAAACGGTGCTGCTTGCCAGCCAGTCGGCCTTGGGAAAGCTCGGGAGAGGGTTTCTGCTAAGCGCAATCGCGATTGCGCGGGTCTCGCGTGGTGTGCGCGTCGGTTCGACCAATATCGATGCAGGCCCTCGGTCCGAATGAAGGCGCGCTTCGGTATTCTCTGTGGCCACCGGCCAGATGCTGTCGGGAATCTGCTGAAGACCCAAAACACTCGGCGGCCTCACGGTTTCAGATTGCCGGTCCTTCAGATTGGTGTTCGGCGCCAACGTATGCCCGCTCAAGGGCGCGCGCCTGCCAGTTGCCGACTGTGACGTTTGATGGTTGATGCTCATAACCAGACCTCCGCTCTCTGGAGGAGGTTGGTTCGCGGCTCGAAAGGCGGAAACGCTCCACCATATGGAATGGGGCCAGGGGGGCGCTCAGGAGTGTGAGTGCCGGGGTTCGCACCTCCGGGTGATCCAAAGGTGGAAGAGTGATCAGGAAATACACGCTTTGAGCGATGACCAAATCTTACTCATAACCACCGTAATTTCAGGCCTTTTAGCGCCATTTCAAGGGGTTGGAGCCGCCGGTGCGATTTGTGAGAAAAAGGGAAATTTCGCCTTGCATTCCTTATGCTTGCGCAGATATACGGGTCAGCGGAGACGTGGCCGAGTGGTCGAAGGCGCTCCCCTGCTAAGGGAGTAAACCGCAAGGTTTCGTGGGTTCGAATCCCATCGTCTCCGCCATTAACCCCCTGAAATTGCTGTGCAATTTTGATGTGCAATCAGTGCTTGCTGTGAAACGGTTTACCGTGCAGTGCATCGCAATGTATGACGGTTTCCCAGATTTCCCGGCAAACCCGTGCAAAATCCGTGCAGCCCCCAGCACACGCTATCCGAATCAACGTCCGCTTTTTCGGCCAAGTGAGCACGGGATACCGTGCGGTCACGTCTTGCACGTTAAGCCGTGAATTGCATTGCACAGAGGAAATCCTATGAGCTTCTTTAAGAAAAACAAACCGGCCACTGTTGCCGAGGCCCTGGCGCCGTTCAATGCCGCCCTGGCTGGCCTGGCGGATGTGATTGCCACCGCCCAGACCAGCCGCAAGGATGCACAGGCAGAAATCGCCCATGCCGAGGCCGTTGCCCGCCAGGTGCGGCGTGAAGGCAGCGCGGTGATTGCCTCGGCGGATGCAGAGGAAGCCGAGGCCAAGCGGGTGCAGAGTGCCCTGGCGGGCCTCCTCGGGAAATCCTAGAGGCAACGTTCCAGGTACGGCTCTGAAAGTGAAAAGGCCCCAGGTGATCCTTGGGGCCTTTCTGCTGGCGGGGCGGGTTAATGCGGGGCCAGGTGTATGTCCCTCAATGCCCATCTGCCGGTGCCGGTCTGATATTCAACATCGGCGCTGAAATTGGTGCGCCGGATAGCCCCAAGTGCGTTCTGCGCATCGACCCATGCGGAGACGCCAAACAGGCATTCGCCCTTGGTTGCTATTATCACATCCTCGCTAACGTGCATCGGCGCGGGCGGGTCTGCCGGAAATGCCGCTGTGCCGGGGGAGGACAGGCGCCTGGTGACTTCGGCCTGGGTGAAGCTGTAGGCGGCCAGCTTTGTGCATCCGTCCTCGGCCTCGTCCGTGCTCATGGCGAATAGTACGGCGCTGGCGCCCATCCCCGCGGCGAAAATGCCCGCCGCGGCGGTTTGTAATGGTTTCATGAGACTGTAATCCCGTGCTGGAAATTCAGCGGAACTATGCCGCAGCCCCTGGGGTGTCGCAAGGAAAAGGCCCCAGTTGATCCCTGGGGCCTTTTGGTCTCTGGCGGTTGGTCTGCGCCAGGCGGTCCTTTTAGTTGTTGAGGATTGCGCCGCTCTGGCGCATTTCGGAGTAAATTCTGGGATGCACCACCAGGCCGAAGGGGGTTTTGAACGCCAGGGGCAGCATTCTATCTGTGCGGCCAAATTTGCCGCGCGTGCGTCTGAGCCGCCGCTTGGATTTGGGTTTGTCGGGGTAGATCGGAACCATTTTGTAGGCTTGATCTGAGACTGTGATTTTGACGCCTGAAAACATGTTGGGCAGGTTCATAGCTTCCGGTCCTATGTTGGGCGCACGTCGATAGCGAAAACCTCAACAGGTTTCGGCCCGAAGTGCGGGTGTGTAATGTCCATGACGCGAAAGCCGCGATAGGGCAGTTTCATGCGCCGTTCATTGTCCTCACGGCTTGGATAGCCGCGTGTCAGAATGATGCTGTCATAGTCCCGGCCGACCAACCGCTTGCGCCAGTATGGGGTTGTCTCGCGGTACTCATAGGGTTTCATTCCGGCCTTGATCTGGTCGAAATATTCACCTTTCAGCGGTATGTGCAGATCGGGCATGATGGTCCTTATTGTTGCGCCGTCTGGCGTTTCATTTCGGCGTAGATTTTCGGATGTACGAACAGTGCAGGGCCGACGCGGTAGGCGGCTGGCTTTTCGTGGGTCCAGCTTCCATATTTGCCGATCACCCGGCGGCGGCGACGTTTCGTCCATTTCTTGTCCGGGAAGCGCGGCACCGTGTCGGTCATATCGTCTCGAATAAAGATGGGTGTTCCGCCAAACGTGTTAAGCATCTTTCTGGTCCTTTTTGTTTATGCTGCTGCGGCGGGCAGGAATACCCGGCCAAGTGATTGCGCGCGGATCAGTGCGCGTGCTGCTGTTGGCCCGATGGCAAAGAGCGTTGTTCCGCTTCCGGGTTGTTCGCCTCGCGATCCGTCGGGCCTTTCAAATTTGACCTTCGGGGCCATGAACAGCACGGCATCGGACAGCGGTGCATTTTCCTGCCACCACGGCGCGGATGTCCGGTCGGGCAAGAGCGCAATGCCGTTGCCGTGTTCAAAGAATTTCCGCAGCCATTGGCGCTTGGTTGACTGGTGGCCGAATGGCGGGTTCATCCAAACAAGGCCGCGCCACGGGCTTGCAAGCCCATCATCGGCGGGAGTTAGATACCTGTCAGCGGGAACGTGGCGCGGGCCATCTTGCGGGCTTGCCACGTCAAGATCGAAGCGCACGCCCAGGGCGTCAAAGATATATGCGGGCGTGTACCATTCATCGGTTTCGCCAGCGGCTTCATATGCGGCCATGTTCTGATGGTCCTTTTAGTTGCGGGTTTCTGGTGGTGTCGTCGCCACATATGTTTTGCGGCGATTGTCGTAGGTCATGGCGTTTGGGTGCGCATCATTGAAGCGGTTGAAGTCCAATGCGGCCTGCGCGCCCGATATTCCGAAATTGCGCATTAGGTGCTGGCGATTGATGAAGCCGTAAACCGCCAGCATTTGCGCGATCCACTCTTGGCGTCTTTCTGCAAACCAGTTCATTCCGCTGATCCTTTGCCGGGGGTCAAAACGGGATTTCTTGGGGGTGACCGTTGGTCACTGCGTGGCGCCAACAAACGGCGGCTGTCGCTTCCTTAAAATAGAGTGTGCCCGCGCCGGAGCGTGTGCCGTCGAAACGCACGCCATTGACATAATCGACTGCCCACGGGCGTTTGTCGTTTTCTTCTGGTCGGTGTTCGGGTGCGCTCACCATTCCGGCGCGCTCAATCGGGCTGTGGGCCATTGGGGTGGTCCTTTCAGTTGTCGGGGATACACAGGGCGCGCACCCCATATTCGGCATCAAGTTTTTCCGCCTGCGTTTCACATTCTTCCATGCTCGCCATTGGGAAAACTGTGGCTTCGGCGCGGTCAATGTTGTCGATCTTGCACCCGTTTGGTGCGGTCAGAACAATCATCAAAGCAGTGGCTGTCGCCTTCATGTTTCGGTCCTTTTAGTTGCGCGCCAAAGCGCGTTTGATTTGATGCCAAAGAGTTGGCTTCCATGATGTGAGGTTGCAAAATCTGCCCATGGCGTAGTCGCAGGGCAGTGGTTCAAATTGCGTGCCTGTCACCTTGCTATGCGTCGAGGTGACAAATTCACGGCAATGGTCTCTCCGGACCCCGGCGGCGATGCCGGGGCCATATTCTAGCACGACGCGATGGCGGCAGTTTTTGCAGGAGGCGGCCATCTATTGGGCCTCCCGTGTCGGGAAATCTTGTGCCAGCATCGCCTTTACCTTTTCGGCGTCGGCTTTCAGCCTGGACACATGATAGTTGACCGCCCATGCGCTTTCTTTTTGGTGTTCGGCCAACTTGTCCCGGTGGTAAGTGTTTATCCAGTGGTGTGCGACAACCGGGAATTTCTCAATTCCATTGTCTTTGCAGTTCTGGGCGTATTCTTCGCAGGTGGCCTTGTACTTTTTCCATGCCCCAGCTTCTGCGAATGCATGAAAAATTGCCCTGTCGCGTTTGTTCTTCAGCCGGGTTTCGTCCGTCAGGTTCAGGATTTCATCAAATGTCAGCTTGGGCTTGGACTTGCGTTTCGGCTTGTAGTGTCCGCAGTTATTGCAGACCTTTACCCATGCCGGTTCCGCCATCCATTCTTTGGTGGATACGTGCGGCCAGCACCCAAAATCCAGCTCAAAAATCGCGCCACCATCAGGGCAGCAGTTTTTGCAAACTTCAGATTTTGCCATTTTGGGTTCCTTTCGTTTCGTCCTGCCATCACCCTTAGCATTGCACTAAATACCGTGCAACAGCTTTCTAAAAAAGCATTGCACAAAATTACGTGCGGCGGTATGTCGGAAATATGGAAAATGCAGACACTCGCCTTTTGGGCTATGCCCGAGTTTCGACCGATGACCAGGATTTGGCCCTCCAGCGCAAGGCGCTGCTGGCGCATGGTGTTGAGCCTGGGAATATTCTTGAAGAACACGGCAGCGGCGGAAAGATGGACCGGCCTGTTTGGAACCGGGTTCTACGCTCTATGCGCCGCGGCGATAGCGTGGTGGTGTGGCGCCTGGACCGTCTCGGCCGCACCCTCACCGGCGTGATAGAAACGGTGGAGGAAATGGACCGCCAGGGCGTCAATCTGGTTTCGCTGCATGAGCGGATCGACACGAAAAGCGCGATGGGCAAGGCGTTCTTTCGCATGGCGCTAATCTTTGCGGAATTGGAGCGGGATTTGATTTCTGAGCGCACCACCGCAGGTATCCGGGTCCGGCAGGCTATGGGGGTGCGGTTCGGGCGGTTGCATTCAATCCGCGACAATGCCGCGCGCTTGGCTGCCTTCCGTCCGCATGTGGAGGATGGCACCGCCTTGGAAATGACGCCGCGGGCAGCCTTGGAAATATTGAACGCTGCCGATCCCGCGGCGGCGAAAATCACCAGCCTGGAAACGTTCCGCCGTTGGCGTCGTGACGGTTTCCCAGGCATAGAATAGGAGCGGATTTGCAGTGAGTGGAGCCAAGAAATATCCGCAGCCTTGTTGCGACAATTGCGGGCGCTTCGTCCCGTTTGAATACGGCCCCAATGATTTTGAATGGTGGTCCGGTGGATACTGCAAGCCCGGCAAGGGCTGCAACAAATAGGAGGAAAAAAATGATGGATTGGGCAAAGGTAGTTGTTCACCTTCAAAAAATGAGTGGTCGGCATTTGGTGGCGGCGGATCGGCACCCGGACCCTGAATATCGGCAGGAGCATAAAAGCCGCGCTGTGCTGGCTGATTTGCTAAGCGAGGCGTTTATGTCGGGGCTTTCCGATGAAGATATGAGGCGATTGCCAGCCTTGCAGGATAGCGACAAATAGGAGCGGAAAATGGGTGTCAGATACCAGTGGGTAAAGTTTCGTGATGATGTTGATTTCCCGTCCAGCGACTATTGCGCGGGGGAATGGGTGTTGGCTGAAATTGAGGGGGATTGCCCCGGTGCTGCTATCACTTTGTTTGGCGTTGAGTACACGATGTATCAGAGCCAGGTTGCTGAATGGGGTGAGGTGGTGCCCCAGCCAGCGCAACAATAAGGAGCGATCAAGAGGTGTGCAAAAGGCCCTGGGATATTCCTGGGGCCTTTCTGTTTACACGGCCCGCAGCCCTGCGCGGCGTTCCACCTGGTCCGGCAGATCGGCGCCGAGGCGGTGGAAGTTCCAGCCTGCTTTCAGCAGTTTGGCGGGCAGATCGGCGGGGGAGTTTTTGCGATAGCGTTCTGCGGTGCTGGCAGTGCGCCATCCGCCCAGGTCCAGCATCCGCCCGTAATCCTTGGTTGCAGCATAATACCAGGTGGCCCAGGTGTGGCGGATCACATGCGGAGTGACTTCCGGTCCTAGCCCTGCGTTATCCCTGGCGGTGTTGAATGCGGTCTGTATTTGCCCGCCGCCATTGTGGCGCATGATGTATCCCTGGCCCTTGGGGGTCTGGAATAGCTGGCCATCCTCAGGCACCCCTGCCGCAAGGATCAGGTCGCGGGCGCGTTCCGGCATCTGCACCATGCGTGCGTGCCCGTTCTTGGTTTCCGGCAGCCATAGCTCCCCGGTGGCGGGGTGCCAGTTGTCCACCTCGGCGCCCAGGGCCTCAGAGGCGCGGCAGCCGGTGCCGATCAGGCAGGCCAGAATGGGCGCCAGGTGATCGGCGGCATTGGTCAGCAGGCGTTCAAATTCTGCCGGTGTCAGCCACCTGGTGCGGGCGTTCTTGACGGACAGGCGGCGGAACTTCCGGGCGTTGGCCCGACCGTTCTCGGCGGCCATGGCAATCACAGCGGAAACAGGCCCGATCAGCTGGCGGTTAATGGTTGCCGGTGCGGCGTCCGGGTAAACCTTGGCGGCGGCCTCCAGCAGGGTGTCATTGCCGATGGTTTCCACCAGGGTGTCGGCCCCGAAGTGCTCCAGGATCGGCGCCAGAAACCGGCCTTCGCCGCCTGCTAGCATGTATTCATGCGCGGCTTCGGCAAAGGTCAGCGTTGCCTTGGCGCCAAAGGCGTGACGTTCCCGTAATTTCGTTTCGAGGCGGTTTGCCCAGGCTTCCGCTTCGCTGCGTTTGCTAGTGCCAGTGCTTTGGTAAACATTGTGTCCGGCGACGGCACCGCGCGCGAAGTAGTTGCCGCTTGGCTTCCCTTCTTTGTTTTTGCGTCGGATGAGCTTGAGGGACATTCCGTTTGCTCCTTCAGAAATGTGGCCCGGAGGCTGGCCGGGCTGAATAAGAATTTCACCCGGCCGTGGGTTGGTATGTAGGGCAGCCCGCCGGATTGGCGCAGGGCGTCCAGTTTCCGCCGGGAGGTCTGAACCCCGCGGCGCCTGAGGTATTCCACCGCCTCGGCGGTGGAGAGGTTCCTTTCTTCGCCGGGCTGATCCATCACAGGCCCCCGGTGAAACGTGCTGCCGCTGCCGCTGCGGCGACGATGGCAGATAGCAGGGCAACGGGTTGCGTAATCTCCAGGATTGCCTGGGTGAACCTGTCGCGGCCCGATGCGCTCTTGTTCTGTCTCATGTGCAGTGCCCTTTTTACCGTGCAAAATGGCTAGCACACAAAAAAGTGCCATCGCAACACAAAAAGGGTATTGCACGATTAACCGTGCTGCGCCTAAGACTATAGGGGAGAGCAGCGCCCCGGCGGTTTCATCCCCGCCAGGGCCGAAAGAAAAGAGGTGCGGGCTATGACGCAGCCCAATTCTGCCGCCTGTCCGGTGGTCCGTTCAAATGGTGGTTCAGAGTGTTCAGGCTTCCACAGCGTCCAGCGCCTGTTGCAGCTTGTGCTCGGGCAGCCGTTCAAGCTTCTGGTACAGCCGGATACGGTTTTCGGTAATGGCGTCGGCACGATGAATAATGCCAATGGGGAGGTTTAAAACGTCGCAGACTTTTAACATGTTCGGGTAGGTGAGAGAGGTTCTGCCGCTGGTGAATTGACTTAGACCGTTTCTGCCCATATCGGCATCGGTTGACGCTCTTGACAGGTTCGTCTTTCTAAGGGCAATCGCCAGGCGCAAGTTATTGCGGGCTATTTCAAGCCGCGGATCTGCTTCTTTCATCTGTCTAATTCCTGGAATGTAATGTTCGGTTTTGCGTGCATATCCCACAAAAGCGGGAACCGCACCTAAAATCAAGTTAAACTTGAACTCTGCGGGGCCTGCACTGAAAACCGTGTGAAACCCGCTAGATAGTGATGGCAATGCACGGTTTAGCGTGCATTGCGGCAGTCCATAACTAGATATTGGGGCCGCTTCGCGCCCCTTCAAAATGGAGGCAATAATGCAAGTAAGGAATACTATTCCTGTTTACACGGCACCGCCGGAGGATTTCCGGGCATGGGTCCAGGGCAGCCTGGCCGCGCTCAAGGGTGTTTCGGCCACCTCGCTGGCCCTCAAGTGCGGTCTGGGCAAGAATGTGCTGCGCACCTTTCTGAACACGCCCGACCGCGATATCGCTATGTCCTCTGCGCACGCTATAACGTGCAAGTTGCGCGAAATGGCGGCAGATCAGCAAGTGCAGCTGCCCCGCGTGGAGGTGCGCGCCCATGGCTGATCTGGTGAACGCGCTTCCGAAACCTGACCGCCGCCTGCTGCGGGAAATGGCGGCCGATGCGGGCAGCAACCCCGAGGCCATGGTGCTGGAGGTTGTCCGCGCTTATTTCGCGCTGGTGCGCGGCGCCCCCGAGGCGATGCCGGACAACCCGTTGCGGCGCATGGCCTCCAATGCCATCCGCAAATCCGGGGGCTGAGCTATGTCTGGCATTTTGGATGAAGTTGGCGCGGCATGTGAGCGGCTTACGCCCCGCGCGCCCGAGGAAAACCCCTTTGATCCGCGCTGCCAGCTGCATTTGCAGCGCATCTGCGGCACCTGCGCACATTTCCAGGGCGATCTGCGCGGCGGCCCGCGGCACGGCGTTTGCGGATATTTCCAGCTGGCAAAAGACTGTCGCGCCTCGGCGGCACGCTGTTCCCGCTGGGAACGGAAGGCGGCCCGCGATGCATGATCCCATGGCCCCGATCCGCGCCGAGGTGATGGCGCAGCCCGAGGGGGAGCGGGTGGAGTACGCGCTTGACCTGCTGTCCTATTACCTGGCGCCGCTGCCTGCCTTTTATGAGGGCTGCGCCGATATGGGGCTGACCCTGGCAAATGCGGAATTGCGGATGCTGCACGCAATGGACGCCAAGCGCGGCCGCTATGTGTCGCTGGATGCGCTGCTGTCGGCGCGCTGCCTTGATGTGACCAGTGATGACTGGCCATCGCCTGACCGGGTGGTGAGCGGGGTGGCGATGATCCGCAGGCAGCTGGAGCGGCTGCGCCTGCCGGTGGAAATCACCACCTGGCGCGGGGTTGGGTACTGCCTGGAGGCGCCCAATACATTCCGCTTTGAGGATGGCGTGGTGCCGCAGGTTGCGGCGCCCGCCGTGCTGACATGACCGGCCCGGCAGATGATGGCCGCCGCCATGAGGCCAAGGCCATCCCGATTATGGAGGTGGCCGCCCGCCTCGGCATCGGCGGCCTGCGCCGGGCCGGGCTGGAGCATGTGGGGCCCTGCCCTGTTTGCGGCGGCCGGGATCGCTTCGGGATCAACCCGCACCGCGGGCTGTTCAACTGCCGGATTTGCGATGAGGGCGGCGACGGCTTGAAGCTGGTGCAATTCGTCTTGGCCTGTGATTTTGTGAAGGCGCTGGATTACCTGGTGGGCAAGGCCGATGTGGCGCCCGACCCGGCCGTGGTGGCCCGTCGCAAGGCCAAGGCTGAGGCGGCAGAGCGCAAGCGCCAGGAAGCGGAGGCCGCGGCCCGCGCCCGTGCGATCCGGGACGCCCGCGAAATCTGGCACGCGGCGCAGCCGGGGGAGGGCACCCCGGCGGAGGATTACCTGGCCGCCCGCGGCGTCTGGTTTCCCGGCGGATGGCCGCCCACGCTGGGGTTTCTGCCGGATCACCCCTATCTGAAATTCTGGCCCGGCCGCGGCACCGTGGCCTGGTTCCGCGGCCCGTGCTTGATTGCGGCCTGCCAGAACCCGGCGGGCAAGGTGACTGCCGTGCATCAGACTTGGCTGGACGTGGGCAGCCCCGGCCAGAAGGCGCAGATCATCGCCCCCGATGGCAGCCTGGCGGACCCCAAGGGCAAGAAATGGCCCGCCAAGATGGTGCGCGGCAGCAAAAAGGGTTGCGCCATCCGCCTCACGCCCCTGGGCGCCTCGGGCGTGATGATCATGGGGGAGGGGATCGAAACCACCGGCAGCGCCCTGGCAGCGGGTGTGAAGCCCGCGGCGGCGTTCTGGGCCGGGATCGACCTCGGCAACATGGGCGGCCGGATGCTGAAGGTGCCCGGCACCCGCTGGAGCGGCCAGCCGGACCTGGAGGATGCGGACGCTTGGCTGCCGCCTGACTGCATCAGCCAGCTGGCGTTCCTCCAGGATGGTGACAGCCACCCGAAGGCCACCCGCGCCCGGCTGCTGTCGGGGCTGGAGCGCGCGGCCCATCACAGCCGCCACCCGGATTTCATGGGCTGGATAGTCGCGGCTGCCGAGGGCGCGGACATGAACGATATGCGAAAAAGGGAATTGAAAGATGCAGGGACAGCCTGAGACGATCCGCGACGCCTTCAGGGCGGCGGAGCCTGTGGTGGGCAGTTCCCCGGCCGTGGATGATCCCGGCGAACTGCCGCCGGATGAGGTGCCGCCTGTGGCGGCTTACCAGGCCGAGGTGCTGGGGGTCCAGGGGGCGGAGTTTCCGCGCAATGACTACGGCAATGGCCAGCGCCTGGTGCTCTATTACGGGGAAAACTTCCTGTTTGTGCCGCGCCTCGGCTGGTTCCGCTGGGATGGGCGCCGCTGGGCCTCGGATGAGGATGAAATCCTGGTGCGCCGGGATGCC
Organism: Leisingera sp. F5; assembly: GCF_001593695.1. NCBI lineage: Bacteria > Pseudomonadati > Pseudomonadota > Alphaproteobacteria > Rhodobacterales > Roseobacteraceae > Leisingera > Leisingera sp. F5. Next base: position 11,772 of record NZ_LUKH01000034.1, read on the forward strand.
CAGGGTATCGCTGCGCGCATCATGCACGAAATACCGTTCCTTGCACCGGAGTTTGACGCAAACGGCAACAATAAGGCGGCGGCCCGTCACGCGACGCACGCAAACAGCAGCGGCAACACAGGGAAGATTACCAACATGCTGGCAGAGGCAAAGACGGCCAAGGGGGTGGCCGTGACCGTCGAGGATTTGAACAAAGATCCGATGATGCTGTGCGTTGAAAACGGCGTGCTGCATTTCACAAAGCGCAAGGATGAGCATTCCGCGGCCTGGGATGATGCGGTGGAGGTGCCGCAGGTGGACCTGCTGCCGCATGACCGGCGCCACCGCATCACCAAAATGGTGAAGGCGAAATACGATCCGCAGGCCAAATGCCCGGCCTGGGGTGCCTTTCTTCTGCGGGTGCTGCCGGATGATGAGGTGCGCGGCTTTTTCAAGCGCTGGTGCGGCTACAACCTCACCGGCCTGACCACTGAGCAGAAACTGGCGTTTTTCTTTGGCCAGGGGCGCAATGGCAAATCCACCGCGGTGGATACGCTGGCGCGCATCATGGGGGATTATTCCACCACCCTGCCGATTGAAAGCCTGACCGGCACCGACCAGGGCAAGGGCGGGGAGGCCACCCCGGACCTGGTGCGTCTCCCCGGCGCCCGTTTCGTGCGGTCCTCTGAGCCGGAGCAGGGGCAGAAAATGAAAGAGGCCCGGATCAAGGCTTTGACCGGCGGGGAGCCAATCCCGATCCGCCGCCTGCACCAGGAGGCCGTGGACCTGTTCCCGGAGTTCAAGCTGAACATTTCCGGGAACTATCAGCCGGAGGTGCGCGGCGCAGATGATGGCATTTGGCGCCGCATCCTGCTGGTGCCCTGGTCGGTGCAAATCCCGGCCGAGGAAGTGGACCCGCTGCTGCCGCAAAAACTGTGGGCGGAGCGCGATGGCATTCTGCGCTGGATGGTGGAGGGCTGCCTGGAGTGGATGGCCGGCGGCTTGCGCGTGCCCGCGGTGATTGATGAGGCAACCAAGGAGTACCGCTCCGAAAGCGACCCGATGCGGACTTTCTTGCAAGAGTATTGCCGGATCACCGGCAGCCCTGAGAATTTTGAAACAGCACGCGATTTGCGGGATGCCTTTAACGCCTGGCTGTTGGATAGCGGCACCTCGGCTTGGACGCCGCGCCATACCTCCAACAGCCTGAAGCGCCGCGCCAACAACGTGAAGGGCGACGGCGGCGAAGTGTTCTATCCGGTGAAGCGGTCAACAACCGGATATCTGGGCATTCAGCTGCTGCCAAAGGCGCTGGAGCTAAGGGCCAACTACAGGGATCAGCTGGAGCGGATGAAGTGAGCCTGCGGCCGATCCTGGAAGGCGCCAGAGGCTGGACCGTGCCCGCAGATACCGCCGGGCAATACGGGGCTTGCCATTTTGCCGCCCGGGCCGGAGAGCGCGGCGTGCGCTCTATTCCCGGGCATCTGCTGATGTGGGTTGTGCTGGAGGCCCGCCGCCTGGGCCGGGCTGACCTGGTGGAGCGGGTTTATGATATGGGTGACGGGGCAACGCTTTACCGTATCCTGCTGCCCGAGGGGGCTTATTACCCGGTTGCCCGCGGCGATAGGCTGGTGACGATCTACAGCCCCAGGGAAAAGCGCCAGATGGCGGTTAACAGGCGGTTCCGCAAGCGCCATTTCGGCACCCGCATGCAGAGGGCGGTGTGATGGCGGGCCTTACGGGTGCAGCCCGCCAGGCGGTGCTGCCATGCGATTTTTGCGGCGATCCGGTGGCCCCGTTCGGCTTTGCCCCGCCGCCCCGCCTCGGCATCCCGGTGCGGCGGCCAATCAAAACTTGCGGCTGCACGGCGTGCAATGATCAGGCGGAGGCGCGGGTGGCGGCGCTGGCCGCAAAGCATGATCCTTTGGCCGCAAAGCGGCGCCGCCCGTCCTCTGATCCTGGAGTGAGTCGCCAGCCGCGTCTGCTGTAGCCCGGTTTTCGGTGCAAATCCCGGTATCCCGTAAAGTGCCCGCAATTAATTTTGCGGGCGTTTTTCTCTATCCTGCCGGGCGATCCGGCGTTTTTGCGGTTCCTTGGGTTGTGCAAGCCCCTTGACCCTGACGCCCGGCCGCATCATGGATAGGCCAGCGCCGAGGTGCGCTGGGAATTGGCGTTCCCAATAAACGCAGATTTGCCCCTATGGCCGGGGGCATTGCGGGGCTGTTCCTGTGAGGGGGCAGCTGCTGCATCTGCGTGCAGTAACGCCAACCCCTTTGCACCCGGCCACCAGGGTTAACGAATTTCCATCTGGGGGATAAATGCCGGAATTTAAGAAAACCGCGCTTGCCGCTGTGCAGGTTGAAACTGTGAGTATTGCCGAGGGGTTGCTACCTGATTTGGAGCGGCTGGAGGTGCTGCTGCAAGCGATTGAGGCGCTGGCAAGCGGCGCCGCAGCGCTGAGCGAGGATGGCCCGCTGGACCAGATCGAGGCCCTGGCAAGCCTCATGGGGTCCAGGGTCGGGGATATGCGGGCGCGCCTGGGGGCACTGCCTTAAGCTGGCCCGTACTGCCGGTTTGTGCGATCTGCTGCTGCATGACAGGCCCGCCCCGGCGGGCCTTTCGCTTGTTCGCTTGGCGGCCTCCTCCGGCTGCGGCGGCTGCGCGCGTGACGGCCGCGCACCCCGCACCCCTCCCGCATTAAGGGGTAACACGGCTCAATTGGCCCCATTAAGCGGGCGCCGGGGATCAGTTTTCAGGCCATTTCGCTTATTGATTTCCGTTTATTTCCAACGGGATATATCAGGGTCTCGGGCTTGACGGGATCAACCGCTCAATTTCCGGGGTTGTTCTCTTATACATGAGGGGTGCGGGGCGGGGTTGCGCATTACCCTGAATTATTGATCCCATTGACCCCACAGGATGAATAAAACTGTTATAAATCAATGAGTAATGGGGGTGAAATTTCAGTCCTGTCGATCCCGTCCCGATCCCTTGCTGATCCCGTGGCGGGCGTATTGATCCCGCATAATTTCAACATGTTGCGGGTGCTATGGTTGGGCGGTCTATATCTGGAGGTTATTTGATGACTGAACTGGTAAGCGGCGCCCGCAGCCGTGCCGCGGCCTATCTGGCGGGCCGGAACCTGGCGATTGTGAAGGCGGCGGCGCTGCGGCGCCAGCGTCAGGGCCAGGGCACCGGCAAGCGGCTGCCTGCGGCCCTGGCGGGCGCGCCGGTGCAGCTGGTGGAGCTGTCGCGGCCGGTGCCCGGCACCAAGGCGCAGAAAGATCGGATCACCCTGCCGGGGCACCAGACCGCGCGGCGGGCGCTGCCGCCGATCCTGGCAAAGCTGCCCGAGGATGACCCGCGCCGCCGCGCATCCCGGATGCTGGGCGATGCGGTGGAGCGTGTCGGCTCTGTGCGGGGTGCTGATCTGGCCGGGGCGGATAGTAAGGGCGGGCTGTCGGATGGCGGCGCCACCACCCGCGTAAAGCACGCGGCCCGGCTGCGGATGATTGAGGCTCTGGCCAATCGCTGGCCGGTTGACCGCCGCCACGGGCCGCAGCGCAGCGTGCCGCGCGTTCTGCTGACTGTGAAGCGTTCCAGCAAAAACCGCAGCAATATCAGGGCCTTTGACGCGCTGATGGCGGTTTGCGTGGATGGCGCCAGCGTGGATGCGATCCTGCGGGCGCATGGCTGGAGCGCGCAAGCCTTCAACCGGAACCCGTTGCGCGATGCGATCCTGGAGGCGCTGGCAGACGTGGCGGAAGGGCTTGGCCTCGGCCGCGCGCCAGCACAAGAGGCTTGACGGCAGCTAACCGTCTGGCGATAGCTGGAAACAACGGTGCAGAAATGTGCCAAGGCAACGGCCCGCCCGCAACAGCGCGCGGGCCGTAATCATTTCCAGACATTCAAAGCAGGCGGGCGCGCAATGGCCAGGCTTAAGGGGTTGCCCAAACGCTTGGCGGCGGCGCCGCGGGCTGTGGGCTATTCGGACCGGCAGGCGGCGGAGCGTGCCCGCAACCGGGCCAGGGCCGCGGGCAACAGCCTGCGCAGGCTCTACTCCACCAAGCCCTGGCGCGATCTGCGCCTGGTGATCCTGGAGCGGGCCGGTTGGATGTGCCAGGGCTGCGACCGGCCGCACTTGCTGACCGGCAAGGCCCCTGCCCCGCACAGCCCGGTGGTGGATCACATTGAACCGCACCGCGGCAACCTGGCGCTGTTCTGGGATGAGAGCAATCTGCAGGCGGTCTGCAAGGCTTGGCATGACAGTGAAAAGCAGCGGCAGGAAAAGGCCGCCCGCCCTGACGGCAAGGGGGAGGGGTGGGGCTGATCCCTCAAAGGCCCGGCGCCGCTAACCCGCACATACCCGCATTCGGAGATTTTTTTTCCCATGAATGACGAATTTCAGCCAGACGAGCAGCCCCGCGACCTGCTGGGCGATCCGGTGGATCAGAACCGGGAAAGCTGGGGGCGGCCGGGGTTTGAAAAAACAGTTGAAAAACAAGAGCTTGTTACCGCATTGGCTGCAGCAGGCTGGCGCCAGGGCCGCATAGCCAACCATTTGGGCTGCGATGTGAAGACCTTGCGGAAACATTTTTCCCTTGAGCTGACGAACGCCGCGGACGCGGCCGAGGCCGAGGCCATTCTGGCGATCCATAAGCGGATGCGCGAAGGAAACGTGACGGCGGCAAACAGGGTGATTGCCATGGCTGAAAAAGGCCGTGCCGTGCCGCCGCCGCCCAAGCAGATTGATGCGCCGGAAGGTGAAGCGGCCGCAGATGGGGGTAAGGCGCAGAAGCTGGGCAAGAAAGAACAGTTGGCCGAGGCTGCGAAACAGCCCAGCGGCCGCTGGAGCACATTGCTTAACTGATGGCGTTTGATTTTGCCTGCCCGGATTGGGAAACCCGGCTGAAAGACGGCCGGGCGCCGATCCCTGACTTGCCGCTGGATGAGGCGGCCGCGCAGAAAGCGGTGGAGATATTCAACGAATTGCGCCTGCCGGACGTGCCGGGGCAACCTTTCATGCGGGATGCCTGCGGCGATTGGTTCCGTGCGCTGGTCCGGGCGGCCTTTGGCAGCGCTGATCCTGAGACGGGCGAAAACCGGGTGGGGGAAATCTTCTGCCTGGTGCCCAAGAAGAACAGTAAAACCACCAATTCCGGCGCCCTGGGGATTACCGCGCTGCTGGTGAATGAAACCCCAAACGCTGAAATGCTGATTGTAGGCCCCACCAAAGACGTGGCGGATACCTGTTTCAGCCAGATCAGGGGAATGATTGAGGCGGACCCCGAAGACCCGGAAACCGGCCGCAGCTATCTGCAGGACCGGTTCAACGTCCGCGAGGGGTCGCAAGAGATTGTGGACCGACACAACGGCGCCAAGCTGTCGGTCAAGTCCTTTGATACAAAGGTGGTCACCGGCAAAATTCCCAAGCTGGTGATCATTGATGAATTGCACGTTCTCGGCGGCAACGCCAAAGCCGCCAAGGTGATGGCGCAGCTGCGCGGCGGGATGATCACCCAGCCGGATACGCTGCTGCTAATCATCACCACCCAAAGCGATGAGCCGCCGAAAGGGATTTTCCGGCAGGAGTTGAAATACGCCCGTGAAGTCCGGGACGGACAGCACAAGGGCGGCAACCTTCTGCCTATGCTCTATGAGTTTTCCGAGGCAGTGCAGCAGAGCGAGGATAAGCTGTGGCGTGATCCGCGGCTGTGGCCGATGGTGCTGCCGAACCTCGGCCGCTCTATCACCATCGACCGCCTGATGCGCCTGTACCGCCAGGCGCTGGCCAAGGGCCATGAGGAAGAAATGGTATGGGCCACCCAGCATCTGAATATTCAGATTGGCATGGGCACCCACTCGGAAACCTGGATCGGGGCCAGGCTGTGGCCGGTGAAGGCAGAGCGGGTTTCGCTGGAACAGCTGATAAAGCAATCTGACTGCATCACCGCGGGGATTGACGGCGGCGGGCTGGATGACCTGCTGGGGCTGGCGCTGATCGGGCGCCATGCGCAGACGCGGAAATGGTACGGCTGGGCGCGTGCCTGGGCGCAGCCCGAGGTGCTGGAGCGCCGCCAGGATATTGCCACCCAGTTGCAGGATTTTGCGGCGCAGGGCGATGTAAGGATGTGCGAAGACCCCTCGCAGGACTTGCGCGAAGTTGCTGCCCTCTGCGCCCAGGTGCATGAGGCCGGGCTGCTGCCGGAGAAACACGGGATCGGGCTGGACCCGATGGGGGTTGCCGCGCTGGTGGATGAGCTTGGGGCGGCAGGCATGGAGGGCGATCTGCTGACCGCCATCGGCCAGGGCACCCGGCTGTCGCCTGCGGTCTGGGGCCTGGAGCGCAAGCTGAAAGACAAGAGCTTTGTGCCCTGCGGCCAGGAAATGCTGACCTGGTGCGTAGGCAACGCCAAGACCGAACAGCGCGGCAACGCAGTGATGATCACCAAGGCTGTGGCAGGGAAAGCAAAAATTGACCCGCTGATAGGGATTTTCAATGCGGCCATGCTGATGAGCCGCAACCCGGAAGCTGCCGGGGCGGCCACGTCGCCCTGGGATGACCCAGCCTATTCTCACGGCCAATAAGAGGGAACCACCCATGTTTTTCAAGAAAAAGCGCCGCGCGGCATCCGCCGCGGCGGCTTCTGCCGTGAGCGATCCCCAGGCCGAGGCCCGCGCGGCGGATGATGTGCAGCGCATTGCCTCCAGTGATCCGGGGATTGTGGCCTTTTTCGGCGGTGCCATGGGCATTACCGATGAGGTGGTGACGGTGCAAAGCGCGCTCAAGGTGCCCAGCGTCCTGGCTGCGGTATCCTTCCTGTCCCGTACCATGGCCGGGCTGCCCTTGAAGGTTTACGGCAAGGGGGAAAAGGGGCGGAAAGCGCTGCCGGATGATCCTGTGTCGGGGTTGCTGAACCGTGCTGCCAATGACGAAACCAGCGCCCTGGAGTGGCGCCGCGGGGTGTGGCAGGACGTGCTCACCTCGGGCCGCCATATTTCTTTCATTGAGCGCGACGGCCGCGGCAAGCCAATCAACCTCTGGCCGCTGGACGTGTCCAAGGTGACGGTGGAGCGCCGCCAGGGCCGCACGCTTTACCACTACCAGGACGGCACCCGCCGCGTGACCTATGCCGCTTCCGAGGTGCTGGACCTGTGCTTTATGTCCTCGGGCGACCGGTTGTCCTCTTATAGTCCGGTGTACAATAACGCCGATACAATCGGTCTGGCTATGGCGGTGACGCGCTACGGTGCGCGGTTTTTTAAGAATGGCGGCATTCCGCCCTTCACTCTGTCCGGCCCTATCAAGACACCTGGAGGTGTGCATCGGGCGTCTAACGATCTGACGGCCGCTGTGAAAGATGTGGCCGAGGGCGGCGGGAACGCGATTACGGTGCCGGAAGGGCACACGCTGACGCCCCTGGGGCTGGACCCTGAGAAAATGCAGATGGTGGAGGTGAAGCGGTTTCTGGTGGAGGAAATCGCCCGGATTTACGGTCTGCCGCCGGTGTTTCTGCAAGACCTGACCCACGGCACGTTTTCCAATACCGAACAACAGGATTTGCACCTGGTTAAACACCTGGTGGCGCAATGGGCGGCTGTGTTCGAGGCCGAGGCTAACCTGAAACTCTGGGGCCGCGACGGCGGCGAGGTTTACGCGGAGCACGTACTGGACGGTCTGATGCGCGGCGATCTTAAAACCCGCGTGGATGCTGCAGGGCGCCGCATCGCCACCGGCCAGACCACGATCAATGAAGAGCGTGAAATCGAAAACCGGCCGCCAGTAACCGGCGGCGGACAGCCGCTTGTTCAGGGGGCCATGGTGCCGGTTACGTTGGCCGGGGCGCACGTGAAGCAGACCGGAACGGATGAACCGGCGGCAGTGGCCGCCAGCAATGAGGGGCAGGAAAATGACTGACAAAAAGGAAATCCGCGCATCGCTTCCGGTGGAGGTGCGGGAAGCTGAGGGTGAAGGCGTCAAGGTGGGCGGTTATGCGGCCGTGTTCAATGAATGGGCCGACATTGGCAGCTATTTCCAGGAACGGATCATGCCGGGCGCCTTTGAGGGTGTTCTGGCGGATGACGTGCAGTTTTTGATCAATCACCGCGGCCTGCCGCTTGCACGCACCACGTCGGGCACCCTGAAACTGACCGTGGATGAGCGCGGCCTGTACATGGAAACCACCTTGGACCCGGCGGACCCGGACGCGGCGCGGATCATCCCGAAAATTAAGCGCGGCGACCTCAGCAAAATGTCCTTTTCTTTCAGCGTGGGCAAAGAGGAATGGGACGAAACCGGCGACGTGATCAAGCGCACAATCACCGATATTGTGCGCCTCTATGACGTGGCGATTGTGAGCGAGCCTGCCTATCACGGCACTGAAATCAGCTTGCGCAGCCTGGAGGCGGCCCGCGCTGCCTTGGCTGCCGGAAATCCGCAGCACAAGCCTGTGCGCCTGGTGCGGATGGACATGGACCTGGCCCTGGCGGCCCTGTCCTGACACGGGGCGCGCCCGCCCAAATCACCGAAAAACTGACCTGAGAAAAGAGGACGTCTTATGACCCCCAAGGAAATGCGCGCCAAGCGCGCCAATCTGATCACCGAGGCCCGCGGCCTGCGCACCGAAATCGACGCGGAGGGCACCACCGAGGCCCGCGGCGCGGAACTGGAAACCCGGTTTAAGGCGATGATCACCGAGGCCGAGGGCCTGGAGACGCGCGCCCAGGATGTGGAGCGGCTGGAGGCCCTGGAGGCTTCGCAAAGCGCGGGCGATTCGCGCCGTCCGAATGGCGGTGAAGGCCGGTCGGCGGCAGGCGGTGAACCGGACGCCGTCAGCTACCGCGCCGCCTTCCACCAGTGGCTGGGCGCCGCCGGTGAGGCGCATCTGCTAGCGCCCGAGGTCCGCCAGGCTCTGGCTCGCGGCCAGACCCAATTCAGCCACCTGACCCCGGAACAACGCGCCCAGCTGGCGGGCACCGGCGCCGCAGGCGGCAACCTGATCCCGGATGAGGCCATGGCACCGCTGGTGAAGGCAATGGCGGCATTCGGCCCGATGTTTGACGACACTTTTGCCCGTGTGCTGAAGACCACCGGCGGCGCGTCCCTGCCGATCCCCGGCATTGATGACCTGGCCAATGAAGCGGCGGCAAACACCGAAGAAGGCAACCCCGGCACCGGCCTCGGCACCGGCACCGATGCGGTGTTCACCAAGAAAACCCTTGAGGACTACATGGTGGAAACCGGTTGGATCGGCGTTTCGATCCAGCTGGCAACCGGCGCCATGCCCGATGTGGAGGCGGTCCTGGGGGAACTGCTGGGCGAGCGCATCGGCCGCAAGGCAAACCGCGACTTGACCGTGGGCACTGGCACCGGCCAGGCGCTGGGGGTTGTGACCGGCGCCACCGCCTCGGGTGTGAACATCGCCAGCACCTCGGCGCTTACCGCGGAGGAGGTCCTGGACTTCTACCACTCCATTGACGCGGCTTACCGTGCATCCGCCAAATTCGGCGCCATGTTCAATGACAATACCCTGCTGGCGCTGCACAAGCTGAAAGACGGCCAGGGCAATTTCCTGATTGAGGAAGCGCCGGACAATGCGGGCATGATCAAGGTGGGGCCGGTTCGTTTCCGCTACAAGGTCAACCCGGCAATGGCAGATATCGGCGCCAATTCCCGTTCCATGGTCATGGGCGATATGGGCAAATACTTCGTGCGCAAGATCGGCGGCACCGTTCTGATGACCGCGCGGGACAGTAAATTCCAGCCCGGTTTCGGCCTGGCCGCGTACACCCGCTTTGACGGCGCGGTGGCTGATCCGCGCGCCATCAAGGCCCTGGTGCATCCGGCCTCCTAAGCCTGGCCGCATCGCACGGTAAAACGTGATTTGCCAAAAAATACGGCGGCCTGGTGATCCTGGGCCGCTGATCCCGGAACCGAAAACGAGGAAATCCGAATGGATACCTGCAAGGTGAAACTGACAAATTCGCGCACCGGCCCGAATGGTGCGCAGAGCCGCGGCGAGGTGGTGCCGGTGGGCCTTTTGGAGGCCGGGCGCCTGGTGCGCCAGGGGGCTTGCGAAACGCCCGACGCCAAAACCCTGAAAGCGATTGAAGCCGCCGAGGCTGCGGCGGCTGCCGAGGCCGAGGAAGCTGCAGCCCAGGCCGCGCCCGAGGGTGCGGAACAGCGGGCAGAGGCAGCGGAGAAAGCGGCATCGGAGGCAGAAGCACGCGCAACTGTTGCCGAGGAAAAGGCGGCCGAGGCAGAGACCCGCGCAGCCGCCGCTGAGCAGCTGCTGGCCGAGGCGGCAAAGCAGCCCGCCAAGAGTGGCGAAACCGCCACGGCAGCGGAGTAAGCGCGCATGTGGGCAAGCGTCACGATAAAAAGCGCCGGGGCGCTGCCCCTGTCGGTGGAGGATTTGCGGGACCGGCTGCGGATCGACACGGCGGCGGAGGATGGCCTGCTGGATGCGTTCCTGGCGGCCGGGGCCTCTGAGATTGACGGGCCGGACGGGGCTGGGGTGGCGATGATGGCCCAGACCTGGACCCGCAGCCTTGACAGCTGGGCGCATGAAATTGTGCTTCCGGGCTGGCCCGTTACCGGGGTATCGGAAATCCGCTATCTGGACGTGGACGGCAATCAGCAGACCCTGGACCACGCCGCCGCCTTCCGCGCGGTGCTGGGCCGCGATCCTGCGCGCCTGGTGCGCAAGCCGGGTGCGGCGCTTCCCGCTCTGCTGGCCGGTCCCGGTGTGGTCGAGGTGGACTATACCCTGGGCAAGGCCACCGCAGCGGAGGTGGACGCGGGGCTGGTGGCGGCGCTGTCGCTGCTGGCTGGTCATTTCTATGAAAACCGCGAGGCCACTGCCTCGGGCCAGGTTGTAGAGGTGCCCCTGGGCGCCCGCCATATCCTGGACCGCTTCCGCCGCGGGGTGGTGGCATGAAACGGGCACGCCAGTACCGGGACCGGGTGAAGGTTGAGCGCAAGATCGGCGATGGCGCCCGCGACAAATACGGCAACCTGTCCGGGGGTTGGGCGGATTTGCAGCCAATCAGCGAATTCTGGGGCAACCTGCGCGAAACCACCGGCAAGGAACGTGTCGCGGCGGGCCGCCTGGAAGACGCGGCCACCGGCACGCTGCGGCTGCGCAGCGGGCCGGAAACACGGTCTATCACCGGCGCGGACCGGATCACCGCCCGCGGACATATCTGGGCCATCAAGGGCGCCCCTCTTGATCCTGACGGCACCCGCCGGGAAGTGGAATTCCTTTTGGAGCGCGGAGGCGCGGTGGAATGAAAACCGACGCAGCCAAGCTGATTAAAAAGCTGAAACAGCTTCCCGGTGCGCAGCGGAAGCATGTAGCCGCAGCCATTCAGAAATCCACCGAGGAAGGCGCGCGGGTGGCGCGGGTTCTGGCGCCGGAGGTGACGGGCGAAACCCGTGACGGGATCACTACAGAATACCGTGACGACGGCATGACCGGGGAGGTTGTTGTTATCGCCTCGGATGCGCCGCGGGAAGAAAAGGACCGGGCTTATTCAATCGAGCACGGCCGCAAAAAGGGCGGCCGGGGCACAACGGAAGGTTTCCACCATGTTCACCGCACCCGGCAGTTTCTCGGCAAAAAGCACCGGAACCGGATCAAGCGCGCGGTGAAGAAGGCGGCGAAAGAGGTGGCTGGCAATGGCTGATGGGTATCTGACGGCGGCCCAGGCGGGGGTGCGTGCGGCTCTGGTTGCAGACTTGAGCGTGGCGGGCCTGGTTGGCACCCGAGTGGTGGATGAACCCGGCGAGAATATCCAGCTGCCTTATGTGCGGTTCGGGCGCAGTGAGGTTGCCGCGGATGACGCGGGCAGCACTCTGGGCGCAATTGTGCAGTTTGGCCTTGAGGTTCATTCCCGGCCGGGCCGTGCAGGGAAGGTGGAGGCGGCCCGCATTTGCGAGGCGGTTTCCACGGCCTTGCACAAGCGGCCTGACGCAGTGGCCGCGGAGGGCTTCCAGGTCACTGAAGTTGAAATCCAGACTTGGTACGTGGTGCGCGCTCGCAACGGCACTGACTATGAGGGCCGCCTGGCCCTGCAGGTCCACCTGGACGCCTGACACGCGGAGATAGGCCCCGCAATTCCTGTGCTCAATGAGCACGCTAAACCGTGCAATGTGCGCGAAAACATGAGGTATCCCCATGGGTAAAATTTTGGGCCGGTCCATTCTGCTGCTGGTGAAAATCGACGCGGCTTTTGTGCCCTTTGCGGCGCTGACCGGCAAGAACCTGTCTATCAACAATGAACAGATTGACGCGACGGCGCCGGACCCCGCCACGCCCGAGGGCGTGCAGTGGCGTGAGTCCTTTGCGGGCACCAAATCGGTAGATGCCAGCGGTGATTATGCGCTGATCACCGGTAATGCTGCGCAGAATAAAGCCATTGAAATCGCCATGGCTGATGATCCCACCGCAGAATTTCAGATGTTTTTTCCGGGCATCGGCACTTTCGAAAGCAATTTCTTTGTCAATCTCCAGCTTGGAGAAGACGGCAAGGGCACCGGGTCCATTTCGCTGTCCAGTGACGGCGCTGTGACCTTCACAGCGGTGTAATCTATGGCGATTGCTGAAACAGAAGCGCGGGACGGCGGCGCAGCCGTCGCCGCGCCGCGGGGCGGCCTGGCGGAAATGCTGGGCCAAACCCGCCGGGCCATGGTTCTGGGGAACCGCGAAATCGAGCGTTTCGAGGATCTGCACCGCGGGATTTTTGACCTGCATGACGGTTTTTTCGGCCGGGCACAGAAGCCAACCGCGCGGGAAGTGCGCGACCTGGTGGCCCTGGGCCTGGTGGGGGGTGGTGTGAAGGCTGCCGAGGCCGATGCCCTGGTGGCAGCGCTTTCCCCTGGTGAAAACCTGCATCTTTACAAGGTGGCGCAGGGTCTGGTCGGGATTGCGTTCTTCCCGGACATGGCCGGACCGGGCGGCGGTGATGAACCACCCGGTGAGGGTGCGGAAACCTCTGAAAAAAAGACGAAACCCGCGCCTGGGGAGTGAGGCGGATTATCCGCAGCGCAGCACCGCTGGGGATAATGCCCGATCAGGTGCGGGGGATGATCCCGCGGGACTGGATACTGATTTCACGCGGCTATGCGGATCAGGCCAAGGCGGGAAAGCCTGGTGCGGATGCACCGAGCCGGGCCGAAACTGATGAACTTGTGAGGCTGTATTATGAGCGGCACTGATTTGGAGCGGCTGAACATCATTCTGGCCGCCCGCGACCGTGAGTTTGCCAAGGCGATGGACCGCAATATCCGGCGGGTTGAGCGCTTTGCAAAGCGGTCTGATAAGCACCTGTCCAATGTGTCCCGCAAGTTCGACGTGATGGGGTTTGCGGCCAAGCGGGCGGCGCCCCTGCTGGCGGCCTTTGGCGCGGCCAGGGTGATTGGCAAGCTGAAGGGCACTGTGGCGGCGCTGGATGATATCGGCAAAACCGCGGATAAAATCGGCCTGACCACAGACGCGCTGCAGGAATTGCGCGCCATTGCCGAAAGCGCAGGGATTGCGCAGGGGTCTTTGGACAGCTCGCTGGAGCGGTTCAATAAGCGGCTTGGAGAGGCGGCACAGGGCAGCGGTGCGGCGGCCAAAACGCTGAAATCATTGGGGCTGGAGGCCAGCGACCTGGCCACCATGGGTCTTGATGCCTCGCTGTCGGTGGTGGCTGACCGCATTGCGGCCTTGCCCGATCCGACACAGAAGGCCGCGGCCGCAGCAGCGCTGTTCGGCCGCGAAGGTGTGGCCATGGTCAACCTGTTGCGCGAAGGCAGTGACGGCATGGCCAAAATGCGCCAGGAGGCCCGTGATTTGGGCATCGTCATTGATGAAGACCTGATCCGCGGCGCGGAACAATCGCAAACCCAGCTGGACCTGATGGGCCGGGTGATCAGCGCGCAGCTGAATAGTGCGCTGATCGAAATGGCGCCGCTGCTGGTTGCCGGAGCAACGGCAACGGCCGATTTGGTGCGGGCGATCAATTCCGGCATTGATGCGTATCAGAACTGGCTTAACCCGCAGTCCAATCTGCAGATTGCCACCGAAAACCTGGTGCTGGCCATGGGCGATGAAATCCGCCAGTCCCAGCTGCTGGACCAGGCCCTGGGCAAGGGGATCACATTCAGCCAGGCGGCTGCCAAGGCAAAGCTGGAGGAAGCCACGGCCCGGCATGAGAACGCCAAGGCAGCCGTTGCCGAGCATAAGGCAATGGTGTTGGGGTCTGAGGATTGGGCAAATCTCTCCACCCAGATCAGCCAGGCACAGGGCGCTGTCAGGGCCACAGAAGGCCCGCGCCCTGACGATACAGTGAGCCGGATGGGGGATGCCTATGAACAGCAGCAGCTGGTGCTGGCGCAGCTGATTAAAGACCGCCAGGAAATGCTGCGGCTGGATAATGAACTGGCGGACCAGCTGGAGCGCACCGGCCAGAATATGGCGACGCTGCAGGAAGCCATCGGTAATTCCGGCGGCGGTCTGGTTTCGGTTGAAGGCTCGGTGATTAATCCGATTGAGCCGAGCCAAAAGGGCGGGTTTCAGAGCACCGCGGATGCAGCAAAGGCATCTGTGCCGGAGCTTACTGACTATGCCGCTGTTGTTGAGCGGATCAAGGGTGCTTTGGGCGATGCTGTCCAGGTTGGCGGTGGCTATCAGGATATGCTGGCCCAGCTGCAGGCCATGCATGAGGCCGGGCTGCTGAGTGCGGAAGACTATGAAAAGGCTGTGGGCACGGTTGAAGACAGGTTTGCCCAAACAAAAAACGCCTCGGACAGTCTCCGCGCCAGTGCGGCGCAAACCTTTACGGATATTGTGACCGGCGCCCAAAGCGCCAGTGATGCTATCTCGGGCCTGCTGAGCAATTGGGCACAGATGTTCGCTAATGCCGCATTCACCGGTTTTCTGAAAGATACAGGCATCACTGACTGGGCGGGCGACCTGCTGAGCTTTGACGGCGGCGGTTATACCGGCAGCGGGCCGCGTTCCGGCGGCTTGGATGGCAAGGGCGGATACCTTGCCATGGTGCATCCGGATGAAAGCGTGATTGACCACACCAAAGGACAGTCTGGGCCGTCTGGCGGCGGCGGTGGTGCGGTGCAGATTACGGTGCAGGTAGATGGCGCCACCGGAAATTCCGAAGTGCAGGAAATGGTGCAGGCGGGCGTTCGTCAGGGCTTGCAGGAATATGACCGGGTGCAGCTGCCGCGGTCTGTGGCGGCAATCCGTAAAGACCCCCGGAGGATTGGATAATGGCAATGGTTTTCCCGCTTCCGCGGGCTGAATTCCTGAACCTTTTGCGAGTGCAGGAAGTGCGTTTTCAGTTGGATTTGCAACGCCAGATCACTGGCCTGGCAGGTGGTGAAATTCTGTCTGCCGAGGTGGCGCCGCCGCTGTGGCGTGGTGCCGTTAGCTTGGCGCCGATGAAGAAGCGCACGGCGGCGGAGGTGCAGGCGCTGATGGCGATGCTGGAGGCGCCCGGCCGGTCGTTTGAAGCCTATAAGGCGCAGCAGGTTGGCCCTGCTGCTGATCCGCAGGGCGCGGCGCTGACCGGATTTGCACCACAGCTTGCTGAGGTTCACAGCGCCGATCCTGCACGGATCAAGCTCAACCAATTACCGCCGTCTTATGAGCTTTCGGCGGGCGATTTCCTGGCATTTAGCTACGACAACGGGTCCGGCGCCCGCAGGGCCTTGCATCAGGTGGTGCAGGGCCGCGCCGCGGATGCCACCGGCGCAACCGCCAGTTATCTGACTGTGACCCCGGCGCTGCGGGCGGGTGCGACGGCGGGGGCGGCTGTGGATCTGCTGCGGCCGCACTGTCTGGCGGTGCTTGTTCCGGGGTCGGTTAGTTACGGCATAACCCGAGGAAACACGACAAGCGGAATGGGTTTTGAGTTCCGCCAGACCTTGAGGGGGTGAGCCATGCGGATATTTGATAGCGGCACCAGCGCACTGCTGGCCGCCCGCGGCGGTCTGGCCGCGGTGCGCCTGGTCTGGATCAGCGCGCGCAACCGCTCCAGCGGCCAGGTGGAAACCATCGGGCTGTGCAGTGCAGAGGATGATCTGACGGTGCAAATCGGCGCCGAAACCCGGACCTATTCCGGTGCGGGCGGCCTGCTGCAGGCGGAGCCGATCACCGCTGGGCCGGGGCTGTCGGTGCGGGTGCATCAGCTTCAGCTGTCCGCCATTGCCCCCGAGGTGGAGGCGCTGGTGAAGGGCTATGATACCCGCTTTGCGCCGGTGGAAATCCACCGCGCCCTGCTGGACCCGTCCACCCGCCTGCTGGCCGGGGAGCCGCACCGGGTGTTTCGCGGCATGATCAACGCCATTACCTTTCCCCGCGCGGAGGCGGGCGGCACCCCGTCCTGTTCCATTGAGGTGGTCAGCGAAACCCGTGTTCTAACCCGCACCCTGGGCCTCAAAAAATCCCATGAGAGCCACAAGGCGCGCGGCGGCGATAAGTTCCGCCAATATGGCAATATTTCCGGTTCGGTGCCGGTCTACTGGGGGGAGCAGCGGATTGACACTGCGCCCGTAGCAGCGGCCCCCGCCGCCGCGCCCGAAGTTCGGTTGGGCAAGTGATGGATCTTTCTGCACCGGCTCTTGCACCGTCGCCCCGTCTGCCGGACTGGCGGCCGCGGCTGGCCGCTTACGTGGCACGGGTGGCCCGGCTGCCGTTCCGGCCGGGGCAGCATGATTGTGCCCTGTTTGCTGCTGGGGCCGTTGAAGCCATGACCGGCGCTGATCTGGCAGCGCCCTGGCGCAACACCTACCGGCGCCTTTCTGAAGGCCAGGCTGCGCTGCAGGCGTCCGGGTTTGAGGATCACCTGGCGTTGGCCGCGTCCCTCTTTCCAGAAGTTCCCGCCGCCCTGGCGCAGGCGGGGGATTTGGCGGTGTTTCCGTCTGACGGCCGCGGCGCGGCGCTAGGGATTGTTCAGGGGGCTGCCGCCTATGTGTTGCGCCCTGAGGGGCTGGCACTTGTCAGCAGACTGCATATTGAAAGGGCGTTCAGCGTATGAGGGATAAGGCAACATTTGCTTCCGTTCTGGCGGTGGCGCTGCTGGCGCCGGTTGCGGCTGCGGCGGACCCGATCACCGCCTGGGTGGCGTCCACCTTTGCTGTCAGCGCCACAACTGCGGCATTTGTTGTCCGCATGGCGTTTTCCTTGGCGCTGTCTGCGCTGTCTACGGCTCTGGCCAAGAAGCCGCAACAGCGGGCGGGGATCAAGACCGACACAACCACCTCGGGCGGCGCCAATCCGCAAACTTTTATCCTGGGGAAGTACGCCAGCGCTGGCAACATGGTGGCGCCGCCGTACAGCCACCCGAATGACGGCGCGGCGCCAAACCACTGGCTTACCTATGTTGTGGACGTGTCGGACATTCCCGGCGTCCAGCTGTCGCGGGTGATGGTTGCGGGCGATTATGTGGATGATCTGGTGCCTGTAGATGCAGGGGAAACCCATCAGAAAAAGGGGATGTTTACGTCTGCGGGCGCGCATTTCTGGATAAATTGGCACGACGGCAGCCAGACCGCCGCCGATGCCTGGATGCTGGACAATTATTCTGATCACCCGGAGCGTCCTTGGTCGGAGGATATGGTGGGCACTGGCGTGGCCTATGCGGTGCTGACCTTTGTTTATAACCGCAAGCTGTTCAGCCAGCTGCCCGCCGTCCGGTTCGAGGTGAAGGGCATCCCGCTCTATGACCCCCGGAAAGATAGCAGCTTTGGCGGTTCCGGTGCGCAGCGATGGGCGGACCCGTCTACCTGGGAATATACCGAAAACCCTATTGTGATGGTTTATAACATCCTGCGCGGCATTACTCTGACGGATGGAACCCGTTGGGGTGGCAAGGCTGCGGTGGAGGACCTGCCGCTAGACAGCTGGTTTGCGGGCATGAATGAGTGCGATATGCAGGTGCCCAGAAAGAATGGCGGCACTGTTGCCCAGTACCGTGCGGGGTTGGAGGTGTCGCTGGACCAAGAGCCTGCCGAGGTGATTGACCAGCTGCTGAACGCTTGCAGCGGTGAGATTGCCGAGGTCGGCGGCACCTATAAGGTGCGAGTTGGTCCGCCGGGATTGCCGGTGTATTTCCTCAGCGATGAGGATGTGGTGGCGGACCAGCCGCAGAGTCTGGCGCCCTATCCTGGGCTGGACGGGGTGCATAACGCTATCCACGCCAGCCATCCAAGCCCGGCTGCGCTGTGGGAAACCCGCGATGCACCCCCGCGCTACAACGCGGATTGGGAGGCTGAGGACGGCGGCCGCCAGCTGGTGGCGCAAGTGGATCTGCCTGCGGTATGGTCGAACAATCAGGCGCAGCGCCTGATGAAGGCTTGGATTGATGATGAGCGCCGTTTCCGCCGCCATAGCCTCACCCTGCCGCCGGATGCTGCAGTGCTGGAACCGCTGGATACCCTGGGGTGGACCAGCGCTCGTGAGGGCTACACCTCAAAAGTGTTTGAGGTTGGGGAAATCACCGATGATCTGGTGAACTGCCTGCAGACCCTGGCAATCCGGGAGCGGGATGCCGCGGATTTCTCCTGGGATGCGCAAGCGGATGAGGTGGAGATTGCGGACCCAAGTCCGGTTGTTGTGCTGCCCGCGCCGCGTCAGGTGCCAGGATTTGATCTTCTGGCGCATATCCTTTCGGATGGTGCAGCGGCACCTCGCCGCCCGGCGTTGCGGCTGATCTGGGATGCCTCAGTGTTAGCGGAAGCTGACGTATTGGAGTGGCGGCTGCAGCTTGCTGATGGCACGCCTGTGGCCTCGGGGACAGTTGCGGATGCGTCCGAAGGGGAAGTGATTGTGTCGGGCGGCGTCCTGCCTGCAACTGGATACAGGGCCAAAATGCGGGTGTTGTCCCGTCATGGCGGCGAATGGACTGACTGGGCCGATGCGGCAACGGAAGATTTGCGCCTGGGTACTGGGGATTTGTCGTCCGCTGCTTGGCAGGCAATCTCCGATGATGCCACTGCGGCCGCCGCTGCACTGGATGACCAGCTTGTCCTCGACAAGATCGCGCCGCTGGAAAGCGCAGTGCAGCGGGATCTGGCCATCCGCGATGTGCAGAGTTTCCATGCCGCCGAAGCGCTGGGGGTGATCGGGGACAAAGTGCTGTGGGCGATAACCAAGCTGTCCGAAATCGACGGGCGCCTGGCGGACGCCGGGATTTATCAGGACCCGGCAACCGGCACGGTGCGGATCTACGGCGTGGACGCGGAGGCCGAACGGATCAGCACAGCGGAAATCAGGCTGTCCGCTGCGGAAGCCTCCATCACACTTTCGGCGACGCAAGCCTGGGTCAATCAGCAGATTTCCAATGCCGTGCTTGATCCCAGCCAGATCCCCGTTGTCGGCGACCTGCAGGTGCGGGTTAACCAGGTGGAAGCGGATCTGGACGCCGCAGAAGCGGCAATCGCCCTCCGCGCCACGCAAACCGAAGTGGACGGGATGGAAGCCCGGCTGAGTTCGGCAGAGGTGGACATTGACGCGGCGCAAGAGGCCATCACTCTGAAGGTGGATCAGGCGGATTTTGACGCCGCCGAAAGCCGCCTGTCCACGGCTGAGGTGCAGATCAGCACCCTGGACGGCCCGGCCATCACTCAGACCGTTAGCGACGTGCGAACTCTGCATGATCAGTTTGGCGCCCAGGATGTTGCCACCCTGGAGCAATTGCTGCTGGCTTATGAGCAGCGCGAAGCCCTGAAAACCCAGATTGCCTATGCCACTCAGGATATCCGGGCGCGGGTGGATGATGACCGTTCCGCAACAGCGGCGATCACTGCAAGCCTTGGTGTGGCCATTGAAGACAGCGTGGCGCTGATCGAAGCCGAAAAGCTGGTGCGCGCTAGCGGCGACGCCGCACTGGCCAGCACTATTGATGCTCTGGAGGTCCGTCTGGATGGCGACATTGCAGCGCAGGCCACCGCCACCTCCGCGCTGACAACCCGTGTCAGCACCGCAGAGGGAGCGATCACCAGCCACAGCCAGAGCCTGATCAGCCTTGAGGCCCGCCTGGACAGTGCGGAAGGGGGTATTTCCGGTCAGGCCACCGCGCAATCGCAACTGGATGCGCGGGTTACCAGTGCGGAAGGCGTGATCACCAGCCACGGCCAGAGCCTCATCAGCCTGGACAGCCGTTTGGATGATGCCGAGGGCAATGCTGCCGGACAGGCCACCGCCCTCAGCCAGTTGGACACCCGCGTGAGTGATGCCGAGGGGGAGGTTTCCAGCCAGGCCACGGCCATCACTCAGCTGCAATCCGACGTAGGGGAAAACAGCACCAGCATTCAGCAAACACTGCAGACTGTGGACGGGGTGATGGGGGAATACACCCTGCGCATCGACAACAATGGCCATGTGGCCGGCATGGTGGTGCGGTCTGATCTGGATGACGAGGGAGAACCCGCATCCGAGATCGCGTTTCAAGCGGACAAATTCGCAATTGTCTCACCTGATGGCGCGCAAAAGAGCAGCCCTTTTGTGGTCTATACAGAGGACCGCACGATCAATGGCCGGGTGTATCCAGCGGCCACCTACATGGAGAACGCTTACCTTGGGGCGGCATCCATCGGGCGTGCTGAGATCGCAAATGTGATTAAGAGCGACGACTATGTGCAGGACGGCAACGGCATTCCAACTGCCGGGATAAAGATCAACTTTGACACCGGGCGGATCAAGGCGGCGGGGGTGGTTCTGTCCCGGCCTATGGTCCTGGCGCAGGGCGCGTTCACGATCACAGGCGATGTGTATGGCGGATCCCGCTGGGCCTTCGTGAATACCGGCATCCGGGTTGGCAAGTCCGACGTTTGGCAGGCGAGCAATGTTGCCCTTGTGGCAGCGGCAGCGATCACATCCGGCGCAACAGCGCCGGGCGGCCTTGATCCTAGCAACACCTTTTGGACGCTCAACGCCGCAATCCAGCCCGGCGCGCGCTGGAATGGATTTGGCGGCGGCAACGCCGATCCGGCGGCGTCCTGGCGCAAGGACCCGGCAGCGCTGGTGAACCCTTATTGGTCCAGCGGCAGCGATCAGCGGGTGTTCTTGGCAATCGACCTCGAAACCATCGGGGGCGTCTATTTCAACAACCCGAAAATCGAATGGACAGTGTTCCAGGTAACATAAGGAGGGCAGCCCTATGGCGTGGCCAAAGACAGGAACAGTCAGCGTTGTGAACGGCAGCGCAATCGTCACCGGAACCGGCACCAGCTTCTTTGGCAGCGCGCAGGCGGGCTGGGGCTTTGTCGGCCCGGACGGGCGGGTCTATGAGGTGCTGGAAGTCAACAGCGGCACGGTCCTGACAATCACCCCTGTGTACCAGGGCGCAACCGCAGCTGGGCAGATCTATGCCCTGTTCCCCACAATGTCGCTGGCGCATGACCTGGTGGCCAGCGTGCAGGCGCTGACCGGCACGTTTCAGGCCATTGCGGACGGTCCCGGCCAGGGCAAGTTTTCCACCGATGTGGTGAAACTTGGAGATGAGGATACTGGTCTCGGCTGGCCCTCCAGCAATGAGGTGGCGCTGAAAGCAGGGGGCGACTGGCAGCTGCGCCTCAAGGACGGCCAAGCCAGCGGTGCGGCGGTGCAATCCAGCGCCACGGATTCCGCTGCAGGCAAGCTGCTGCTAGCAGGGGCATTTGGGCTTGGCGCCAATTCCACCTCTGCCCCGCCATCGAATGACATTTCCGACGGTATTCCGAGCGGGTTTTACACCACCGATGCCGATACAACCGGAACAGGATCGGAGACGCCTGTTAACGGCCCGCTGCTGCATGTGCAGCGAGGGGGTGGCACGGGCAGCCCAGGTGCGTTCCAAATTTGGCAACGTGGGGTAGGCAACTTGCTCTACCGGCGGTTCGCTAGCGGGGTGCCTACCGATTGGGCCGAGTTTTTCACCAGTGCAAACATTCTTGGCACAGTCTCCCAGTCCGGCGGCATCCCTACCGGCGCCGTGATCGAGCGCGGCAGCAATGCCAACGGCGAGTATGTGCGGCTCGCCGATGGTACCCAGATCTGCACCATAGCAATCACCGCGGATAGCGGAGCCGACTCTGTTTGGACCTTTCCGGCGGCGTTCTCAACAACGACAAATCTTGCCGTTCACGTGACCGCCCGGTCCTCAGCAAATGCGATCATCGGGGGCGCGCGGGCACCATCAGTTTCGGCAGTGTCCTGGAACGCGCACAACACTGCTGGCGGGCGAACTGCAACGCCTTGCAGCCTCAGGGCCGAAGGCCGCTGGTATTAAAGGAGATCATCATGAAAGTTACTTGCATCTGTGTGGCCGGTCTGCCCCGTCAATCTGAAACCAGCGCCAGCGTGAACGGCGATGTGATCACTGTCGATGGCGTGCCCTTTGATCTTTCCGAAGTGCCTGACGGAGGCTTTGCTGACCCTGAGGGCGAAAACCACCCATTCATCGGACGCATCGAGCGGATCAATGGCGGGCTGCATGTGCGGCTGCGCTGGTTCTATTCCGGTGCCGCTGCAGAACCGGACCAGCCTGCTGTCCCGCCTGTGTTCATGGTCATCATCGGCGCGGTGCCTGATCCCATTATCCGCAAACCCCTGACCAGCGAGGTTGAAGCATGAGCTTTTCCCTGAAAATCACCACGGCTGAGCAGGTCGCAGCGGCGGCCCGCACTGCGCTCCTGTCCGATCTGGCCGATACCCGGTGGGACGTCCAAAACAGCGGCATCACGCTGCCCAGCGGCTTCCACGCCCGCACGGACCGCCTGACCCGCGCGGACCTCACCGAAGCTCTGAGCGCTCTGCAACTGGGCATCAAAAGCGAGCCGTTCTCATGGAAGGCCCCGGACGGCTGGGTCAAGCTGACACGCCTGGATCTGGAGCAGATCACTGCTGCCGTCGCGGCCCATGTGCAGAGCTGTTTTGATGCTGAAGAAGCGGTTGAGGCGCAGGTTGCGGCGCTTGGTGATGCGGAGCTGGCCGGGTTTGATGCGGAGGCTGCTTTTGCCGCCGCTCTGGCCGCTTTTCGCGTGGGTGAATAGCACGGTAAAACGTGCAAAAGTCAAGAAAGGTGGGCGATGATATTCCGGGGACTTGGGGCGGCAGACCTGGCCGCCTGGCTGCAGAGCGATGCCGGGGCGGCGGCGCTGGCCGGGGCGGCGGGCGGCTTGGTGCGCTGGCTGACCCTGCGGGAAAACTGGCGTGATGGTGTGGTGTCGCTGGTGGTGGGCAGTATCTGCGCCATTTACCTCGGCCCGCTGGTGGAGCCGGTGCTGGCGCCGGTGGTCGGCAAGATAACTGCGGGCGGCGATGCCGCGGGATTTTCCTCTTTTGTGGTCGGCCTGGGCGGCATCGGGTTTTCGGGGTTTGTGATTGAAACCCTGCGCCGCTTCCGCGCCGAGAAAGCGGCGGCCGATGGCAAAAAATGAGGCGGCCAAAAGGGCCGCCAAGCGCGCGGCCTGGCGGGAACTGCGGTTCCTGATTGTTGCGCTGCTGGCCTCAGCGGGCTGGCTTATTTCCCTCTATCTCAAGGTGTAGGCATGTATTCAGACAGGGTTAAAAATGCGCAGCGGCTGCTGCGCGCAGGCGCCAATTACCGCGGCGCTATCGACGGCAAGGCCGGGCCGCAAAGCCTGGCGGCCGCCTGGCGCATCCCCGGTGTTGAGCAGCTGGCCATTGCGGGCGAATGGCCAGCGGTGCGCCGGGTCATTGCAGCGGCGCAGCTGGTGCTGGAACGGGCGGGCCATGATCCTGGCCTGATTGACGGCTTTTGGGGGCCGTCCACCGATGCCGCCTTTGCAGCCTGGCGCGGCACCGGGCTGCCGGTGCGCGGCATGGATAAGGCGGAGCGGTTCGGCCCGGCCGGGTCTGCCGCCTGCACTGCAGGCGTTGTGCGGGTGCCCTGGCGCATGGTTCTTGCCTGGGATGATACCCAGGTGATTACCAGCTTCCGCTGCCATGAACTGGTGGCGCCAAGCGCGCAGCGGGCCTTTGACCGGATCGGCGCGGCGCACAGCCTGGTGCAAATCCGCGGCCTCGGCCTGCACCTGTTCGGCGGCTGTTTCAATCACCGCACCATGCGCGGCGGCACCAGCCTGTCCACCCATGCCTATGGCATTGCCATTGATTTTGACCCGGCCCGCAACCGGCTGCGCTGGGGCCGCGATCAGGCCCGCCTGGCGCAGCCGGACGCCACCCGCTTCTGGGAAATCTGGGAGGATGAGGGGTGGACAAGTCTGGGCCGCGAAAAAAACTTTGACTGGATGCACGTCCAGGCGGTGCCGGTGTGAGGCGGGTTTTGCGCGGCTATGTGGCCGCAGGTGCCTGTGTGGCCCTTCTGGCCATCCTGGGCGCCTGCAGCGGCCCTGTGAGGCTGGCGGGCCAGGCGGCGGCTGCCGCGGGTGTTCTGGGCGGCGGCGGACCCAAGGCGGCGGCCAATGTGCAGGCGGGCAAGGCAAATGCCCAGGTGCTGGGGCGGTCCCAGATCAGTGAGCAAAAGCTGTTGCGCCCGCAGGCGCGCACGATCGAGCAAAGCGCCGGGGAGACAGCTGTGCGGGCCGAGGCGGTGCAATCCGTCACGGTCCGCAACGGGGTGCCGCCCTGGGTCTTGCTGCTTGCTCTTGGGGCGGCAGTGGTGGCCGGGGCGGCTTTGAGTGATGAAATCCGCAGCCTCTTGGCGCGGCGAAAGAGCAAGGGGGAACAGCCATGCTGACGGACAGGCAGCGCCAGGTGGTGGATTTGAAGGACGGCAAGGGGCTGACCTTTAAGCAGATCGGGGAGCAGCTGGGCGCGGATAAAGCCAGCGTCCATAAGAGCTATCACGCGGCAAAGAAAAAGCTGGCGGATAAGCAGGCCCGGCTTGATCCGGGTATCCGCAAGACGCTGGACAAGCTGGGCATGGGCGAATTGCCCGGCCTGCATTCCGGCTGGGTCCACAAGGAAGATGCGGAAACCGGCGAATGGGCCAGCAGCTATTTCTTCCTGGGCAAGGACGGGGCGCCGGAGGCGGCAGACCTGGAGGCTGTGCTGGAGGATGCGGTGGCCAATGTGTTCCGCGGCGATCTGGCAAAACCGGCCCGGCCGCAGCCCGTCGGTGAAAACCTGCTGGTGGTGGATATTGCGGATTTGCATATTGGCAAGCTGTGCGTGTTTGAGGAAACCGGCTTTGCCTATGACCGGGCCGAGGCGGTGCGCCGCGGTATTGAGGGCACCCGCGCGCTGCTGGAGAGGGCGCAAAAGCACGGCGTGGCGCATATCCTGTTTGTGCTGGGCAATGACGTGATTCACATCGACAAACCCGGCCGCACCACCACCAGCGGCACCCCTCAGGATACCGACGGCACCCTGGCGGTGATGTTTGACGATGCCCTGGCCTTCTATGTGGCCTGCATTGATATGTGCCGCCAGGTGGCACCGGTCACGGTGCTTTACTGCCCGTCCAATCATGACTGGTTCACCGGCTTTGCCCTGGCCCGTGCGGTGCGGGCCTGGTTCCGGGATTGCCCGGAAGTGAATGCCAGCGATTACAACACCAGCCACAACCACCGCAAATATTTCCGCTTTGGCGCCAATCTCCTGGGCTTCACCCATGGCGACGGCGCAAAGGAGGCGGATTTGCCCGCGCTGATGCTGGATGAGGTGCCGCAGCACCTGGACGGCGGCCGCCGCCGCTATTGGTATCTGCACCACCTGCACCACAAGATCGGCAAGCGCGGCCGCGGCACCCAAAAGCGGCAGACCGAAAAAGACCTGATCGGCATGACGGTGCTGCGCGATGATGCTGGGCTGGAGGATACCCAGGCGCCGCAGATCGAATATGTGCGCTCGCCATCGCCGCCGGACGGCTGGCACCACCGCAACGGCTATGTGAACCGCCAGGCTGTGGAGGTGTTCTTGCACTGCCCGCATGACGGCCAGGTGGCGCGTTTCACCGGGTGGTTCTGATGGCGGCCGGGCAAAGCCGCCGGGGCAGCCTGCTGGAGGCGCTGGCCAATGTGGTGCTTGGCTGGGGTGTGGCGGTGCTGGCAAACCTGGCGGTTCTGCCCGTCTTCGGGCTGCCGGTGACGCCGGGCCAGGCGGCCGGGATCGGTGCCGCTTTTTCCGCAATATCGCTATGCCGTAGCTATGTGCTGAGACGGATTTTTGAGAGGTTCAGAAAGCGGAATGGGACGGATTAACAAGGTTATTCTTGTGGGGCACCTCGGGCGCGACCCTGAGGTGCGCAGCTTCAATAATGGCGACAAGGTGGCAAATCTCAGCGTTGCCACCACAGAGCGCTGGAAGGACCGCAACAGCGGCGAGCAGCGGGAAAAGACCGAGTGGCACCGGGTGGCGATCTTTGGCAGCCTGGCGCGGGTGGCGGAGCAGTATCTGCGCAAAGGCTCGCATGTGTACCTGGAGGGCAAGCTGGAAACCCGCAAATGGCAGGACCAGAGCGGCCAGGACCGCTATTCAACCGAGGTGGTGCTGAAACCCTACGATGGCACCATGGATATGCTGGACAAGCAGGACGGCGGCCAGGGCGGCAGTAATGGCGGCGGGTATGACAGCCAGGGCGGCGGCCAGGGCGGCCCCCATGCTGGCGGCAACGGCGGCGCTGCTGGCGCTATCGATGATGACGAAATCCCGTTCTAGCTAGGTGTGATCATGGGGCCATGTGCAAAAGCGCGTGTCAGATGCACGCTAGTGACGAAATGCGGCGACTATGTGGTTGGCGAAAACTGGTGCCTGAACCCGCAGAACAGCTGCCCGCGGCTGCCCCGTGAGGGGTACGAAAAATGCGCTTCGGTTTGCCGCCAGATCGGGCACGCCGAGGCGGTGGCCGTCCGCCTTGCCGGAGAGCACGCCGCAGGCGCGCGCGCGTATCTGGAGGGGCACACTTATGCCTGCCAGTCCTGCCAGGAGGCGCTGTTCGGTGCGGGTGTCGAAAGCCTTTCAGTGTCGCCGCCGCCAGTTAAGAAAGATGAGGTGTGAAAGTGGGAACCCGCAAAGATGATATTTGGCCGGAAGATTATTGGGGCTTCCTTGGGATGCCCGCCAAGCCGCAAAATGAGGAATTGCGTATGGAAAAAACGCAGCAGGGCTGCCCGGTGGAGTTCCGCAAATTCGGTTATGTCTGCACGGACTGCGGCGCTGCGGATTTTGGCGGCCGTGATTTGTGCGCCAGCAAGGGGGAGCGGATGGCGCGCCGCCGCCAGGCGATGCTGGAAGCCGGTGTGGACTGCCCGGCGGAACAGCTGACCGGCAGCAAAGCGGATACTGTGCTCTGCGATGAGGTGGGGGTCAGCAAACAATGCCTGGAAGCGTTTGCGGCAGGTTTGTCTGGGCGGAAGGTGTTTGGCATCGACCGGGCCGCCGGGCCGGACCGCACGGTGCATGTTGAAATCACCCGCATGGGGGATGCAGGGCCGGAGCTTGCCGCCTGCCGCCATGCCGCCCCGGCCGCCTTTGATGCGGTGGCGCCGGAGCCGGTTCTGGAGGTGCCGGAGCACGCGCCGCGGGTGATTGGTCTCTGCGGCCTGGCCGGATCGGGCAAGACCACCGCGGCGGAGTTCCTGGAGGGGCTGGGATACATCCGAATTGCCTTTGCTGATCCGCTGAAAGCCATGCTGCGCGCCCTGATGGCCTCTGCCGGGGTGCCGGAGGATTATGCGGAGCGGATGCTG
This sequence comes from Leisingera sp. F5, assembly GCF_001593695.1. Lineage (NCBI taxonomy): Bacteria > Pseudomonadati > Pseudomonadota > Alphaproteobacteria > Rhodobacterales > Roseobacteraceae > Leisingera > Leisingera sp. F5. The sequence goes on from NZ_LUKH01000034.1 coordinate 39,409, forward strand.
GCGGGCGACCTGAAAGAGGCGGAGATTGTAGACCTGGGCGGCCGCAGCCCGCGCTATGCCATGCAGACGCTGGGCACCGAATGGGGCCGCAATCTGATGCACCCGGATTTCTGGGTGGAAATTGCCATGCGTCGGGCACGCGACATTCTGGATGCGGGCGGCCGGGTGGTCTTTGAGGATGTGCGCATGGCCAATGAGGCGGCGGCTGTCCGGGGCACTGATGTGGACCAGCTGATGGGCGTCCGCCAGGTCTGGCAAGTGAAGGGCCGCGCGGCGGAGATTGCCAAGGACGGAGAATTCCATAGCTCTGAACGGCTGGATGTGGAGCCGGACCTGGTGCTGGACAATTCCGGCTGTCTGGAGGCGCTGGAGGCCCAGGTGCTGGAGTATATTCTGGGCTGACCGGTCCGCACGGTAAAGCGTGCTTTGCATGGTGCCTGCGGCGCGTCCTTCGGGTGGCGCCGCCGCGGCCGGGGCTTTGTAAGGCCCCGGCCTTTTTGTGCCTGCGGCGCGCGGCCGGGTGTGCATTTTGCGAAACCCATGCGAAACCCGTGCAAAATCCGTGCAGCCCTGTTTTGCTGCCCTTGATTTTTAAATTAAATCAGCACCATGACGGTGCAAGTAACTCCCCTGCTAAGGGAGTAGGCCCGGAAGGGTCTCGAGGGTTCCAAGGACGGAGAATTCCATAGCTCTGAACGGCTGGATGTGGAGCCGGACCTGGTGCTGGACAATTCCGGCTGTCTGGAGGCGCTGGAGGCCCAGGTGCTGGAGTATATTCTGGGCTGACCGGTCCGCACGGTAAAGCGTGCTTTGCATGGTGCCTGCGGCGCGTCCTTCGGGTGGCGCCGCCGCGGCCGGGGCTTTGTAAGGCCCCGGCCTTTTTGTGCCTGCGGCGCGCGGCCGGGTGTGCATTTTGCGAAACCCATGCGAAACCCGTGCAAAATCCGTGCAGCCCTGTTTTGCTGCCCTTGATTTTTAAATTAAATCAGCACCATGACGGTGCAAGTAACTCCCCTGCTAAGGGAGTAGGCCCGGAAGGGTCTCGAGGGTTCGAATCCCTTCGTCTCCGCCACCCATGCTTTTTGCATAAGATTCAATGACTTATGAATGGGTGACCACACACAAAACCACACACGCTGGACACACACGTTTATTCTCATTGGCTTGCTTATTTCTTGGCTGCCGCATTCATCCGTGTACAGCTACAAATCATAGCCCGAATTGCTCGCCTAGGCATATCACGCGTTGAGTTTCTCCGCCTAGTGAAGCCATCCGATCCTACTAGTGGCCTATGGCCTTGGGTGCAGAAGGAAAAAGCGGGCAAAGACGCGGGGTGGCGCTGATCCTGCCCGTCAAAGCTGCAGCGGCAGCTTGCATTTGGAGCCAATGCCCGCCCCGCAGACCGCGGAGCAGCGCATCCTGTTGTCCGGTTGCCCGTGATCAAACCATCAAGCTGATATCGACAGTCTTCGCAAAGAGAAACGCCCCGGGGCAAGGAGCGCAATACCGCGCCCGGAGTTACGGCAACAGCGCCAAGCGCCGCAAAAACAGCGATTTCACCGCGTCCGCCTCTACCGTCATGCAGACTTTGACCGGCGCCCGTGCGCTGTCCGGTGCAGCCAGGGTCGCGCCGGAGGTTTCGCCCTCGCAGGACACCTCAAGCGGCACGTCGCGCATTCCGAACAGGTCCGGATGGGTGCAGGCAATCACCGCCGCAGGGTCGTGCAGCGAGCAACCGTTGAGGCCGGCAACCTCCCTGTAGAACTTGATATAGAAATGCGACATCTCCTGCAGCATGCCGCCCAGGTCCGGCGACTGTGCAGCGATGGCAGCAAAATCCTCCGGCCGGCACAGGATCCGGTGAGTGACATCCAGCCCGACAAACACCACCTTGCTGCCCCCCTTGCAGACCACATCCGCGGCGTGCGGGTCGTGGTAGATATTGGCCTCGGCGTGCGGCGTGATATTGCCGCCTTCTTCCAGCGAGCCGCCCATCACCACGACGGATTTCACGTTGCGGATGAAGTCCGGGTCACGCTGCATCGCCAATGCAATGTTGGTCAGCGGGCCGATCGGGCAGACTACCAGCTCTCCCTTATGCTCCCGCGCCATGCGGCACAGGAAATCCGCGGCCTCCTCGTCCAGCGGTTTGCCCTTGGGCTCTGCCGCCGGAATGTCGCCAAAGCCCTCTTCGCCATGCACATAGGCCGAGGGTTTGAAGGGCGGCAGCAGCAGCGGCGTTGTGGCACCAGCAGCGACCGGCACATCCAGCCCGGCGGCCTCCAGCAGGCGCAGCGCATTGCGGGTGGCGGTGGCGGTCGTCACATTGCCGAAGATCGTGGTCAGACCCAGCAGATCAATATCCGGCGCCGCGGCGGCATAGAAGATCGCCATCGCATCGTCGATGCCCGGATCGGTGTCGATAATCAGTTTCACCATCTGCCTGTCTCCCGGTTTACTTGAACTTGCCCATCAGCTTTTCCAGTGGCGAGCGGGTGTCCGGCGCCGGCTCTGCCTTGGCGGGCTGTTTCACCTCAGCCTTGGGCTTGGTGGTGGAACTGCGCGGCGGCGCCACGCGCAGGGCAACCGCATTCATGAACTTGCCGCCGTCGCCCTTGGCCAGGTCTGCGGCACCGTCGGAGATGCCGCGCATCACATCGTCCAGCCAGCCTTCATCCGCCTTGGGGAAATCGCGCAGCACATAGCCCGCGACCGCGTCCTTGTGGCCCGGATGGCCGATCCCCAGCCGCACCCGCGCATAATCGGCACCGACATGCGAATGGATAGAGCGCAGCCCATTGTGGCCGGCATGGCCGCCGCCCTGTTTCATGCGCGCCTTGCCAGGTGCCAGGTCCAGTTCGTCATGCAGAACCACTACGTCCGCCGGCGTCAGCTTGTAAAACCGCATCGCCTCGCCCACTGACTGGCCGGACAGGTTCATGAAGGTCTGCGGCTTCAGCAGCAGCACCTTTTCGCCGCCCAGATTGCCCTCGCTGATCAGTGCCTGGAACTTGGATTTCCAGGGGGAAAACCCGTGATCGCCGGCAATCCGGTCCAGCGCCATAAAGCCGATGTTGTGGCGGTTGCGCTCATATTTCGGGCCGGGATTGCCAAGGCCGACAAAGAGTTTCATGGGCGGTGCTCAATCTGCGTGTCAAGGAAACCGAGTGATGCCCTATTTGGACGGCGGAATCCAGTGCCGCGCGGCGTCAGGCAAAGGGGCGGGTAGCGGCATAGGGGGCCAGATCCACATTCGGCTGACCGCCTTCCGCAAGATCGGCGATCAGCCGCCCGGTGATGCCGCCAAGGGTCAGCCCGATGTGCTGATGGCCAAAGGCGTAAAGCACCCGCTCCGACTGCGGACTGCGGCCAATCACCGGCAGCGAGTCGGGCATGGTTGGGCGGTAGCCCAGCCATTCGCTGTCCGGGTCCGGCAATGCGCCCAGCATCTCTGCCCCCTTGCGGGCGATATAGGCCAGCCGGCGCTTGTTCATGGGCGCATCCAGCGCTGCGATCTCCACCGTGCCGGTCAGTCGCAGCCCCTGTGCGTGTGGCACCGCATAAAACCCAGCCTCGCCCCAACCCACAGGACGGGTCACCCGGTGCGCCTCATCCTTGAACATAAGATGGTAGCCACGCTCAGTGCCGAGCGGCAGCTTATCCGTCCCTGCTCCCTTGATCCGTTTCGAGAACGCGCCGCTGGCAATCACCGCATGGGCCGCAGTGATGCTCTGCCCTTCCGCCTGCACCTCCACGCCCGTGCCCGAGGCCCGGACCGCCTCTGCCTTCGCCCGCAGTGTGGTGCCGCCGAGTTCCGTAAAGGCCCGGTGCATCCGGGTGATGAATTCCTGCGGGTCGCGCAAGTGCCGTGCGGCGTGAAAATGCACCGCGCGTTTGACCGGCGACTGCAGGCCCGGCTCCATCTCTTGCGCCTCATCAGGTGCGACCTCGCGCCAGGGCACGCCCAGCGCTCGGCGGCGCTCAAGCCCTGCCGTCGCTGCCTCGGCAGCCTTCACAGTTGACCAGACTGACAGCTGGCCGCGCTCGACCACCAGATCCTGCGCGTCCGCCGCCTCGATCAACGGATTGATCCCGGCATCTGCGTGCGAGAGCAAATCCGCCAGTTGGCCCGCAATCCGCCGCGAAGGCGCCGCACGGCAATTGGCCAGAAAGGACAGCATCCAGCGCGGATTACGCAGCGCATGGGCGTATGACAGCGACAGCGGGCTATCCTTGGAGAACATCAGCTGCGGCAGGCTGGCGAGCACCGACGGATCATTCACCGGCAGGCAGGCATAGGTCGCCAGGGTGCAGGCATTGCCGTAGCTGGTGCCGGATCCGGGCGGTTCAGGGTCCAACAGCAGCACCTTATGCCCGCGCATCTGCGCCCACAGCGCGCAGCTCATCCCCACCGCGCCAGCGCCCGCAATGGCAATGTCAAAATCCGCCATGCCCGTTTCTCCCCTGTCCTCAGCCGGAAATGGGACAGCGGTGCAGGGAAAAGTCAATCACTTGCTGTCAGGCGCACCGCCCACAAGAAAACGGGCCCCCGGATGGGAGCCCGCCAGCCGTTCCGCTTGGGAACAGATCTTATTCTTCTGCAGCTTCCAGCGCTTCGCCGTCTTCGCCTTCACCGTCTTCGTCATCCGACGCGGTCAGGCCGCCCGGGGATGCGATGTTGGCAATCACAAAGTCGCGGTCAATGGTCGGCTTGGCGCCGGCCGGCAGATCGATCGACGAGATAGTGACAACGTCGCCGATGTTCAGGCCTGCCAGATCGACAACCAGCTTCTCGGGGATGTCGCCGGCGGTCACAACCAGCTCAACCTCGGGGCGGGTCACGTTCAGCATGCCGCCTTTTTTGACACCGGGTGCTTCGTCCTCGTTGATGAACTCAACCGGGATGTACAGGTTGACTTTCGAAGTGCGGCGCAGGCGCATCAGGTCGAGGTGGGTCGGCAGGTCCTTCACCACATCGCGCTGAACGTCGCGGCAGATCACGCGCACGTCGTCCTGGCCTTCGACCTTCAGATTCCACAGGGTGGATTTGAACTGGCCGGCTTTCAGCTTTTTCAGCAGAACGTTGAACGGGATCTGGATCGCAACGGGATCCACATCGCCACCGTAAACAACGCCCGGTACCATGCCTGCGCGGCGCGCAGCGCGAGCGGCGCCCTTGCCCGTCCCCGCACGTACTTCGGCGACGAGATCAGGAATCTCTTTTGCCATGTCTATTCTCCAATGTATCTAGGGCGGAGTGCCTCCAAGGCTGTCACCCCGCGTGAAGCCGTGCCTATAGACCGCTTGCGGCAATTTTGGAAGGGGTAAAGCCCCCCGAAAGACCCCGCTCAGGCCCCGCTCATGCGTTATTCCTGCCAGCGCCCGCCGAAATCCTGCGGCACCAGCAGATTATGGCGCCCAAGGCCCTCGACCGAGCGTTCGCCGCACAACGCCATGGTGGTGTCCAGCTCCTTGCGAATCACCTCCAGCGCCTCGGTGACGCCCTTTTGGCCCCTTGCCCCCAGCCCGTAAACAAAGGCGCGGCCGATCATGGTGCCCGTGGCCCCCAGCGCCAGTGCCTTCAGCACGTCCTGGCCGGACCGGATGCCGCTGTCCAAATGCACCTCGACGTCATTGCTTACGGCATCCATGATCTGCGGCAGCATCCGGATCGAACTCAGCACCCCGTCCAACTGCCGCCCGCCGTGGTTCGACACCACGATGGCATCGGCGCCCAGCTTGGCAGCCATCTTGGCGTCCTCAGCGTCCAGGATCCCCTTCAGGATCACCTTGCCGCCCCACAGCTCCATCAGCTTTTCGACCTTGCCCCAATCGAGCGCCGGGTCAAACTGCTCGGCCGTCCAGGCCCCCAGCTGCGAGGTGTCCGAGACCCCCTGCACATGGCCGACGATATTGCCGAAATTGCGCCGTTTGGCGCCCAGCATCTGCAATCCCCAGGTCCATTTGGTCATCAGGTTGGCAATGGTGGCCGGCGTCAGCTTGGGCGGCGCGGACAGGCCGTTCTTCAGATCCTTGTGGCGCTGGCCCAGGATCTGAAGGTCCAGCGTGATCACCAGAGCCGAGCATTTGGCATCCTTGGCCCGCTGGATCAGGCGGCGGATGTAATCCTCGTCTTTCATCGTATAAAGCTGGAACCAAAACGGCTTGGAGGTCGCCTCTGCCACTTCCTCGATCGAGTTGATCGACATGGTGGAGAGGGTGAACGGCACCCCGAAGTCTTCCGCCGCGCGGGCCGCCTTTATCTCGCCATCGGCGTGCTGCATCCCCGTCAGCCCGACCGGCGCCAGTGCAACCGGCATCGCCACATCCTGGCCGATCATCCGGCTGGCCGTCGTGCGCCCGGTCATGTCCACCGCCACCCGCTGGCGCAGGCGGACCTGCTCAAAATCCGAGGTGTTTTCGCGGAAGGTCTGCTCAGTCCAGCTGCCGCTTTCGGCATAGTCGTAGAACATCCGCGGCACACGGCGTTCATAGATGCGCTTCAGGTCGTTGATATTGGTGATCACCGGCACTGGACTTTCTCCCGCTTTCTTTTGGTAAAGTTTTCTTACCAATTGATCGCGGCAAAGGCAACGCCGCGATTGCCGCACCCCAGAGACGCAAAAAGCCGCCCCCGAAGGCGCGGCTTTTCAAATCAGGCTATGTCCGAGCGTCAGCCCTGGTGCGCGCCATCCGCCAGGGACTTTACAAATGCCAGCACCTCGGCCGGAGATTTGCCCGCGCCGATCTGGCTGACAATGGCACTGCCCACAACCGCGCCGTCCGAGATCGAGGCGATGTTCTGCGCCTTCTCGGGCGTGTTGATGCCAAAGCCCACGATGATGGGCAGATCGGTGGCCGCCTTGATGCGGGCGACCTCGGGTCCAACGTCGGTGGCCTCGGCCTCAGCCGCGCCAGTGATGCCGGTGATCGAGACATAATAGACAAAGCCGGAGGTGTTCTGCAGCACCTTGGGCAGGCGCGCATCGTCAGTTGTCGGGGTTGCCAGGCGGATGAAGTTCAGCCCTGCCTTTTGCGCCGGGATGCACAGTTCGTCATCCTCTTCCGGCGGCAGGTCCACCACGATCAGCCCGTCGATGCCAGCCGCCTTGGCGTCGTCCAGAAAAGTGTCCACGCCGCGGTTATAAATCGGGTTGTAATAGCCCATCAGCACAATCGGAGTCGTGCTGTCTTCCTTCCGGAAATCCGCTGCCAGCTGCAGCGTCCGTTCCAGCGTCATGCCGCCGTCCAGCGCCCTCTGCCCGGCCAGCTGAATAGTCGGGCCGTCCGCCATCGGATCGGTGAAGGGCAGGCCCAGCTCGATGATGTCCACGCCGGCCCCAGGCAGTCCCTTCACCACTTCCAGAGAAGTCTCATAGTCGGGGTCGCCCGCCATCACATAGGTGACAAAGGCTTTCTTTCCGGCGGCGTTCAGGTCGGCGAATTTGGCATCGATACGGGTCATGGGCGGGCCTTTTGAAATCTGTCCGCCCCGGTGTGCCGAATGTTGCGCGGGAAATCAATCCCGGGCCGCGCCGCAGCCCGGTGAATGCGTCCCTTAGCGGCTCAGCGGAACATGCCAGCGCAGGGTCAGCGAGTTCACGCCCGGGTTCTCATCCGCGGTGGAAGCGTTGGATTTGTGGCTGAACGCCAGCGACACAGCCTTGCCGTTCTGGAACCGCTTACCCACCGCTAGCAGGCTGCGGATCTCGAATGCAGACCCCAGATCATTGCCCGGCTCGCTGTCGTGATAGGCACCGGGCATCACGCTGGTCTCAATGAACCAGTTGTTGTTCAGGTCGATCGTTCCGCTGATGCCGACACCGGCAAAGATATCACCGGTCTCCTGCACTTCCAGCCCGGCGCCGAACCGGGCCGACAGGCGCCCGCGTTCGTGAAACGGCGTGTGCAGGTAATCCAGCGCAAACACGGCGCCGTCTTCAGCGACTTCCCGGTGGTAATCGGAGTATCCCAGACCCAGCGTCACTTCCTGCGCCGCAGCAGGCATGGTCATGGCAGCACCAAGTGCCGCCGCCAGCAAAGCTGTGTTCTTCATTTCAAGCCCCTCACGGTATTAATTGTTTGGCTCTAAGATATTTATCTGCCCTGCTTTTCCAAGCTGCATCACGAAAAAGCAATATGAGGGCTTACTGTGCAGCCCCGCACAAAAGCCGATTGTGGCACATATGCCAGCCATACGTGCCTTGCACGGGCGTCCAATGGTGCCTAGAAGCAGCTCCCAAGTGGTATCAGGAGGCCGGCATGGGCTTTAAAATGGGAATCGTCGGCCTGCCCAACGTGGGTAAATCGACACTGTTCAACGCGCTGACCAAAACCGCCTCGGCGCAGGCGGCCAATTTTCCGTTCTGCACCATCGAACCCAATGTGGGGGAAGTGGGCGTGCCGGACGCGCGGCTGGACAAACTGGCGGCGATTGCCGGCTCCAAGCAGATCATCCCGACCCGGATGACATTTGTCGACATCGCAGGCCTGGTCAAAGGCGCGTCGCAGGGCGAGGGGCTGGGCAACCAGTTCCTGGCCAACATCCGCGAAACCGATGCCATTGCCCATGTGCTGCGCTGTTTTGAAGACGGCGACGTGACCCATGTGGATGGCCGTGTCGATCCGGTGGCCGATGCCGAGGTGATCGAGACCGAGCTGATGCTGTCAGACCTTGAAAGCATCGAAAAGCGCCGCGCCAACCTGGTGCGCAAGCTGAAAGGCAACGACAAGGAGGCCCAGCAGCAGGACCGCCTGCTGGCCGAAGCACAGGCGATGCTGGAAGACGGCAAGCCCGCCCGCCTGGTGGAGGTCGACGCGGACGACGCTAAGGCCTGGAAGATGCTGCAGCTTTTGACCACCAAGCCGGTGCTGTACGTCTGCAACGTGGGCGAGTCGGAATCGGTTGAAGGCAATGCGCATTCCGCCAAGGTCGCGGAAATGGCCGCGGCGCAGGGCAATTCCCATGTGATCATCTCGGCCCAGATCGAAGAAGAGATCAGCCAGCTGGAAGCCGACGAAGCCCAGATGTTCCTGGAGGAAATGGGTCTGGCCGAGGCCGGTCTCGACCGGCTGATCCGCGCCGGTTACGAACTGCTGCATCTGGAAACCTATTTCACTGTCGGCCCGAAAGAGGCCCGCGCCTGGACCATCCGCACCGGCACTGCAGCGCCGCAGGCGGCCGGCGTGATCCATGGTGACTTTGAGAAGGGTTTCATCCGCGCCGAGACCATCGCCTATGATGAATTCATTGCCTGCAATGGCGAGCAAGGCGCCAAGGAAGCCGGCAAGATGCGGGCCGAAGGCAAAAGCTACGTCGTCAAAGACGGAGATGTGCTGCACTTCCTGTTCAGCAAGTAACCCGAGGATTGCAGCCTGATTTTCAACCGCCCGTCAGCCCGCCTGGCGGGCGGTTTGCGTTTTACAGCCCGCTGGGGCAATCCTGAGCGCAGCAGATATCTCTCACCTGAATTCCCGGGACCGGCTGCGCAATCGCGCTACCATTACCCGCAAACGCGTCAAGGACAGACTTTCATGGAAAAAGACGACAGTCTCAACGTTCTGGGCAGCGCACTGGCGCCCTGCTCCACCGCGCCGGTGACCGGCTTTTTCCGCGATGGGCACTGCAACACCTGCGCCGAGGATCACGGCAGCCACACTGTCTGCGTGGTGACCACAGCCGAGTTTCTGGCGTTCAGCAAATATGTCGGCAACGATCTGTCCACCCCGCGGCCCGAGTTCGGCTTCACCGGCCTGCAGCCCGGGGACCGCTGGTGCCTGTGTGCTGCCCGTTTTCTGCAGGCCGCAGACGAAGGCTGCGCCCCCAAGGTACATCTGGAGGCCACGCATCAGCGTGCGCTGGAGATCGTGCCGCTGAGCGTGCTGCAAAGCTATGCAGCCGACCCGGCCTGATCTGCCGCATTGACCTGCTGCGGGATGTATCGTTATTGCATCGTCAAGCCAGCCTGCCGGACCCTCGCCTGCGCCAGCCTCCCCGCATTTCGCCACACCTATAAGGAGGCTCCTGCATGAGCTATATCGCCATGAACCGCTTCAAGATCCGCCCGGGCCGCGAAGCCGATTTTGAGACCATCTGGAAACAGCGGGAAAGCCGCTTGAAAGAGCTGAAGGGGTTCCGTGAATTCCGCCTGCTGAAAGGCCCGGAGGGTGAAAATCACCGCCTCTATTCCAGTCACGTGATCTGGGACAGCCGCGCGGATTTCGAGGCCTGGACCAAATCCGAACAGTTCCGCGCCGCGCATCGCGATGCGGGCAAACGCGAAGGCGAAAGCCCGATCCTGGGGCATCCGCAGTTCGAAGGGTTCGAAACCGTCCTGCACGAGGCCTGACCCCAAAAGAAAAAGGCGCCCCGCAGAGCGCCTTTTGCGTTTCCGGGAAGCGCCCGTTACTCCTCGAAGCTGCGGCCTTCTTCGGTGTCGGACATATCGAACCCCAGGTGCTTGGCGACGGTGAACACGTCCTTGTCGCCGCGGCCGCACATGTTCATCACGATGATGTGGTCCGATGGCAGCCTGGGCGCGATCTTCATCACATGGGCCAGCGCGTGCGACGGCTCCAGCGCCGGGATGATGCCCTCGGTGCGGCAGCTGACCTGAAAGGCTTCCAGCGCTTCCTTATCGGTGATCGAGACATATTCGGCGCGTCCGGTTTCATGCAGCCAGGAATGTTCCGGCCCAATTCCCGGGTAATCCAGACCTGCGGAAATCGAATAGCCTTCCTGAATCTGGCCGTCCTCATTCTGCAGCAGATAGGTACGGTTGCCGTGCAGCACGCCGGGGCGGCCGCCGGTCAGCGACGCGCAGTGCTGGATCCGGTCATCCACCCCCTTGCCGCCGGCCTCAACCCCGATGATTTTCACCGAGGGGTCATCCAGGAACGGGTGGAAAAGGCCAATGGCATTGGAGCCGCCTCCGATAGCGGCAATCACAGTATCCGGCAGACGGCCTTCGCCCTCCTGCTCGGCCAGCTGCCAGCGGACTTCCTTGCCGATGATCGACTGGAAATCGCGCACCATCGCCGGGTACGGATGCGGGCCGGCCGCGGTGCCGATGCAATAGAAGGTGTCGCGCACATTGGTCACCCAATCGCGCAGCGCGTCGTTCATCGCGTCCTTCAGTGTACCGCGGCCCGACGTGACCGGGATGACTTCAGCGCCCAAAAGACGCATGCGAAAGACGTTCGGAGCCTGACGCTTCACATCATGGGCGCCCATGTAGACGATGCATTTGAGGCCGAACTTGGCGCAGACGGTGGCGGTGGCCACACCATGCTGGCCCGCGCCGGTTTCAGCGATGATGCGGGTCTTGCCCATACGGCGTGCCAGCAGGATCTGGCCCAGCACATTGTTCACCTTATGCGCGCCGGTGTGGTTCAGCTCGTCGCGCTTCATATAGATCTTGGCGCCGCCCAGTTCTGTGCTGAGCCGCTCGGCGTGGTACAGCGGGCTGGGGCGGCCGACGTAATGCGTCCACAAATCTTTCATCTCGGCCCAGAAGGAAGGATCGTCCTTGGCCCGGTTGTATTCTTCCTCAAGGCTCAGGATCAGCGGCATCAGGGTTTCCGAAACAAACCGCCCGCCAAAGATGCCGAAACGCCCCTGTTCATCCGGACCGTTCATGAAGCTGTTGAAAAGATCGTCGGCCATGGTTGTTCCCTCTCTCGCAGCGCCCGCAATGACTATAGCGCGCCGCTGCCTTGGTAAAGAGGGGTTCATGCAAGCAGGTTCATCCGGCGCAGGCCGCTGCCCTGCCAGAATATCTTGTGTGGATGTATATGGACCCCGCCTGATTGCAGCGGTCTGGCTGGCTCTGGTCTGGAGATCACGATTGCTGATGTATATCCGGCTTCTTTGAGCGGCCCGGCATTTCGTCGCCGCGAGCCCCGATGGGTTTCCGCTCGCTTCTTCCTCAATGGCTCCCAG